>JBBECS010000003.1:23471-178629 GCA_040881685.1 Acidimicrobiia bacterium
TACGCACCCGCAGCCGGCGAAACTCGTCGGCCCACCCGAGGATCGTGTCGAAGGGTCCGCTGGGCTCCGGCGTGATCACGGGTACGGCCCCGACCACGACCTCGCCGGTGTTGCCGTTGATCGAGATGACGTCGCCCTCGCGCACCGTCGTCGCGGTGCCGACCGTGAACACCTTGCCCGCAACGTCGATTTCGAGCTCGTTCGCACCGCACACGGCAGGCGTGCCCATGCCGCGCGCAACAACCGCCGCGTGGCTCACGAGCCCACCGCGCGACGTGAGAATTCCCTCCGCGGCGATCATGCCGTGCAGATCATCGGGCGATGTCTCGGGGCGAACGAGGATCACGGCCTCCCCGGCCTCGTGATGCGCTTCGGCGTCGTCAGCGGTGAAGTAGACCTTCCCGACGGCGGCACCCGGTGAGGCATTGAGCCCCTTCGCGATCGCGGCGTACTTCGCCTTGGGATCGAACTGGGGGTGGAGCAACTGGTCCAGCTGGTCCGGTTGAACGCGCAGCACCGCCTGGCGCTTGTCGATCATCCCCTCGGACTCCATCTCGACGGCCATACGCAGCGCCGCCACCGCCGTGCGCTTGCCGACACGGGTCTGGAGGATGAAGAGCCGACCCTGCTCGATCGTGAACTCGATGTCGCACATGTCGCGGTAGTGCTTCTCGAGGGTGTCCATCACGCCGAGGAGCTGCTGATGGCACTCCGGGAAGTGGTTCGCCATGGCGTCGAGATGCTCCGTGGCCCGGATGCCGGCCACCACGTCCTCGCCCTGTGCGTTGCGAAGGAAGTCGCCGTACCCGCGGGACTCGCCCGTCGCGGGGTCGCGGGTGAACGCGACTCCGGTGCCGGAGTCGTCGCCCTTGTTCCCGAACACCATCGTCTGGACGTTCACCGCCGTACCGAGGTCGTCGGGGATGCTTTCCATCCGGCGGTAGACCTTGGCGCGCTCACCGTTCCATGACTTGAACACGGCCTCGATCGCGTACTGGAGCTGCGCGGTGGGGTCTTGTGGGAACTCGATGCCGGCTTCGGCCTGCACGATGCCCTTGAACGTCTCGACCAAGCCTCGGAGGTCGTCGGCGGACAGCTCAGGGTCGGTCTCCACGCCGCGCTCGTGCCGCAGCTCCTCCAGCGCCTTCTCGAACCGCTCACCGTCGATGTCAAGGACGATCTTGCCGAACATCTGGACAAACCGACGATAGGAGTCGAACGCGAACCGCTCGTTCGACGTCTGCTTCGCGACGCCGGCCACCGACGTGTCGTTGAGCCCGAGGTTCAAGACCGTGTCCATCATCCCGGGCATCGAGAAGGCTGCACCCGATCGCACTGACACGAGCAGCGGGTCAGCTTCGTCGCCAAGGCCCTTGCCCATCTTCGACTCGAGCGTCTCGCGAGCCGCGGCGACCTCGCCCATCAGCCCGTCGGGGAGCGCGTCACCCGCGCTCATGTAGGCCTTGCAAGCGTCGGTGCTGATCGTGAAGCCAGGAGGTACGGGCAGGCCGAGCTTGGTCATCTCGGCGAGGTTGGCGCCCTTGCCCCCGAGCAGGAACTTCTGCTCCTTGGAGCCTTCCTCGAAGGCAGAGACGTATTTCACGCCGCGACTCCCGACTGCTTGGGAATCGTCGAGATTACTAACCGTGGCTCGATCCGAACCACGGATCAGCCGTCGACCACGATCGTGCGCGCCATGCGGTCGTGCATACCTTGCAGGTTCGGGTTGCGCGGCCAGCTCAGGATCGCGAACAACACCAAGCCGAAGGCAATCGGACCGAGCTGCTGGAGCATGAGGACGACGATCAGCGGCAGGCCGTAGCGCAACATCGCGCCGCGCAGTCGCAGGCGCGAACCGTCGGCGTTCACAGCCCGGATCTGCATGAGCTTCTTCCCGAGCGTGCGCCCGGAGATGACGCTCGACGGCACGAGGTAGAGCAGCATCACCCCGAGGATGAACAGATATCCACCGAGGAGCACCGGTTGCACGTCGCTCTGTAGGTTGTCGTAGCGCTTGTCGGCACGCTCGATCTGCTTCTCGAGCCGGTCGACCGCGTCCTGGGCCGTGTTGCGATCCTGACGGGCGTCGGCGGCCTTCGCTTCGTTGCCGTTCTCCCGCGCCGCATCCAAGCGGTCCTGGGCGGAATCGACGCGATCCTGAGCGTTCTGCTGGCGCACGTCGAGACGGTCCAACTGCTTGGCCACCTGGTCGAGCTGCTTGCTCTCCTTGGGATAGATCTCGTCGAGTGCGACCGTGCGCGCGACGCTGAGCGCGATGAAGAGGACCATCAGCACGAACATGTCGATCGTCAGCGCGAGGACCCTCGCCCGCGGCGGCGGTGGCCGCAGTCCGGGCGGCCACGAGGCCGGCGTCGGCAGCGGCTCCGTCGAGAACAAGCCCGGCGGACGCTCCGGCGGGGGTCGACGTTCTCGACCCCCGCGCCCGGGTGCGCGAGCGACCGGTGCGTCGTCATCTGCGTCGGTGTCGAGCGCGTCCGCAGCTCCGCCCCCACCCATCTCGATCGTCGCGTCGTACCGACCGCGCTGGTAGGGATCGCTCAACACCTGCCACGCGTTGCGGATGCTCGCCTCCTCGCGACGGTACCCGTCGATCGAGCCCTGGTCGGGCTTCTTCGTTGCCTGCTCGCGCTGCGCGTCGGCCTGCACCTCGTTCAACCGCTCTTGATACGCCGACTTGATCGCGTCCTTGTCGGTGGACGGCTCGACACCGAGCACGTCGTAATGGGTCAGGTCTTCGCTCACGTCGGTATGCGCTCCTGTAGGTACGAGATGAGGCCGTCCATCGGCACACGGTCCTGCTTCATCGTGTCCCGGTCACGGACGGTGACCGCTCGGTCATCGAGGCTCTCGAAGTCGATCGTCACGCAGGCCGGCGTGCCGATCTCGTCCTGACGACGGTAGCGGCGCCCGATCGAGCCCGCCGTATCGACGTCGATCATGAAGTGCGGCCGCAACATCGCCGCGACCTCGTCGGCGACCCGCACGAGCTTCTCCTGCTTGGAGAGCGGGAGCACCGCAACCTTGATCGGCGCCAAGCGCGGGTCGAAGTGCAGCACCGTGCGCTTCTCGAGCTTGCCCGAGTCGTTCGGCGCCTCGTCTTCGTCGTAGGCGGCCAGCAGGAAGGCCAGCAGCGCCCGGTCGGCGCCGAGCGCGGGCTCGATCACATGCGGCACGTAGCGGCGGTCGTTCTCCTGATCGAAGTACGTGAGATCCTCGCCCGAGAACTTGGCGTGCTGCGTGAGGTCGAAGTCTCCCCGGTTGGCGACGCCTTCGAGCTCGCCCCAGCCCCACGGGTACTCGAACTCGACGTCGGACGTGCCGGTCGAATAGTGCGAGAGCTCCTCGGCGTCGTGCGGGCGGAGCCGGAGCTTCGCTTCGGGGATGCCGAGGTCCACGAACCAGCGCAGCCGCTCCTGGCACCAGTGCTCGTACCAGCGCTCTGAGTCTTCCGGCGGCACGAAGAACTCCATCTCCATCTGCTCGAACTCGCGCGTACGGAAGATGAAGTTTCCTGGCGTGATCTCGTTGCGGAACGACTTGCCGATCTGCGCGACGCCGAACGGCGGCTTCTTGCGCGTGGTCGTCTGGACGTTCGAAAAGTTGACGAAGATCCCCTGCGCCGTCTCCGGCCGCAGGTAGGCGACCGACGCGTCGTCCTCCACCGGGCCGACGAATGTCTTGAACATGAGGTGGAACTGGCGCGCCTCGGTGAACGAGTCTTTCGCTCCGCAGTTCGGGCACGCGCCCGACGCCGGGAGATGATCGGCGCGGAAGCGCTCCTTGCAGTTCCGGCAGTCCACCAGCGGATCGGTGAACGTCGCCAGGTGGCCGCTGGCCTCCCAGACCTTCGGCGCCATGAGGATGGCGGCATCGATCCCGACGATGTCGTCACGTAGCTGCACCATGGAGCGCCACCACGCGTCCTTCACGTTGCGCTTGAGGAGCACACCCAGCGGCCCGTAGTCCCAGGTGGACCGGAACCCGCCGTAGATCTCGCTCGACGGGAACACGAAGCCACGCCGCTTGCACAGGTTGACCACGCGCTCCATCAAGTCCGGCTTCGCCATAGGAACCGCCGATCGTATCGGGAGGCTGCGCGGGGCCCCCGCTCGTCAAGTACGCGGTCGACGCTAAAGAAGGGCCGCGCTCTTGAGTCTTCGTTCGGATTGGTGCTCGAGGGCCGCGATCGCGAGCCGCTCGACTTCGTGGAGTAGCGGCGGGGGTGGCGGCGAGGAGAGGACGCCGTTGAGTCCGCCGCCCACGACGCGGCCCACGACGTCGAGCGCCTCGGGGGTGATGCGGCGCCCACCGTGGCGACCGCAGGGCTCGCACAGCACACCGCCCTCCTGGAGGTCGAAGGCGACGAAGGGGTCGGGCGCGCCGCAGCGCGCGCAGGTGCCGAGCTCGGGGTGGAAGCCCTCGAGCGAGAGCAGCTTCCAGAAGAAGGCCGCGCTCACCATCGGCGACGGCCGGGTGGCAAGTGTGCGCAACGCGCCCGCCAGCATCCGGTAGAGCGCGACGTTGCGCTCCCGCTCCTGCGCAACCTGGTCGACGGCCTCGAGCATGGAGATGGCGTGCGTGAGGCCCGCGTAGGTGTCTCGCAGCTGACGGTTCGCGTCGATCGTCTCGACCTGCGTGACCACGTCGAGCTCGCGCCCTCGGTAGCACTGGAACGCCACGTGACTCGTGGGCTCGAGCCGTGCACCGAAGCGACTCCCCGGCCGGCGGATGCCCTTGGCCACAGCGCGGACCTTGCCGTTGCCCTGGGTCATGAGGCTGACGATGCTGTCGGCCTCGCCGAGCTTGATCGTGCGGAGCACGACGCCTTGATCGCGATACAGGCCGGGCATCACAGGAGTGTAACTACGCACTTGTGATCCCCGCCGGTGCCCTGGGAACCGAGCCGGCCGCCGTAGCGTCGGACCCAGATGAGACGCTCGCTGACCCTGCTTGCCGCGCTGACCTTGGTGTTGACGACGCTCGTCGTGGGCCCCGCCGTCCGATCGGCCCACGCCTGCTCCTGCGTTGCCCAGACGGATCCCCAGGCCTTTGGCCAAGCCGATGCGGTCTTCGTGGGCCGTGTCACCGGCCACACGGTCGAGAGCAGCGGAGCGACGATCTCGAGCATCGACCCCGCGACCTGGACCTTCTCTGTCAGCGAAGTGTTCAAGGGCAAGGTCGCACAGCGCCAAGAGGTCGTGAGCCCGAGCAGCGGCGCGAGTTGCGGACTCGAGGTTGCTGAGGGACACGAGTACCTGGTGTTCGCCTGGTTGGACGGGGTCTTCCCCGAGGAGAGCCAACCCGGGCCAGGTCAGCTGGCGGCCTCGCTGTGCAACGGCACGCGCAGCACCGACGACGGTCCGCTCGACGTGAAGGGCGCGCGCGCCCGAGAGCCGCGGGCCGAGCCCGCCGACGATGTGGTCGTGTCGGGGCTCGTGCGCATCGACGACGCCCGCTTGGGTGACTCGCCGCGGACCGTTGTCGTCGACTTCGTCGGCGCGCCGAAGGCACCGAAGTCGAGCGCGTGCTGGGAGGGCTACCGAGCCCGCGTCGGCGAGGAGTCATTCGGCGTGGTTATCACCATCCGCCGCCTGCGTCACACAGCACCGCCGAAAGAACCGATCGCCTGCCCCGACATCGGGGCGTTCCGAACGCTGAAGGTAACCCTTCGTCAGCCCCTCGGCGACCGGCCAGTGATCGACGGCGTCACGGGCTCCGAATTCGGCTGAGCGACCTCAGTCGGAGTCGATCGCGCCGAACCGTCGCTCGCGGCGCTGGTACTCGCCGACCGCTTCGAACAGGTCGCCGCGGCGAAAGTCGGGCCACAGTGTGTCGGTGAAGACCAGCTCCGAGTATGCGAGCTGCCACAGCAAGTAGTTCGAGATGCGGTACTCCCCCGATGTGCGCACCAGGAGATCGGGATCGGGCATGTCGGCCGCATACAGGTGACGGGCGATCGTGCGCTCGTCGATCTTGTCCGGCTGGAGGCGCCGGGCACGAGCCTCGGCGGCGATCGTGCGGACTGCGTCGACGAGCTCGGCCCGCCCGCCGTAGTTGAACGCGAAAGTGAGCGTCAATCGTCGGTTCCGGCGCGTCAGCTCCTCGGTGTCCTCGATGTGGCGCAACACCCGTCGCGGCACCCGCCCAGTGCGCCGGCCGATGAAGCGCACGCGCACGCCACGTTGGTTGAGGTCATCACGCCGGCGGAGCAAGAGCGACTCGTTGAACCGCATGAGGAAGCGAACCTCGTCGAGCGGACGCCGCCAGTTCTCCGTGGAGAACGCGAACACCGTCATCCACTTCAAGCCGATGTCGAGTGCGCCTTCTACCGTGTCGAACAGCGCTTCCTCACCGGCTGCGTGACCTTCGGTGCGCTTGAGTCCGCGACGCTTGGCCCAACGCCCGTTGCCGTCCATGACGATCGCGACGTGTCGTGGAACCCGCGCCGGGTCGAGCTCATGCGCTGCGGGGACCACGCGCGCACGCTACCGCCCGGTCAACACTCCGGACGTGCGTCCCTGAGCCCGGAATAGCCGGGTGAGGGACGCACCCGGAGGGGGCCGATACGATCCGGCGCCGTGCGCTGGACCGCGGTGGTGAACCCAGTGGCAGGACGCGGACGCACGCGAAGAATGCTCCCTACGTTGCGTCACGCGCTCGAGGAGCACGCAGTTGCCGTGCACGTCTCGATGGACGTCGATGATGGTCGGCGCGTGGCGCGTGACGCGTTTCTCCGCGGTGAGGGTGTGGTCGCGTGCGGTGGTGACGGGACCGTCAGCGCGCTCGCGGGGGTCGCGGCCGATGAAGGCGGACCGATCGCAATCGTGCCCACCGGTGCCGGCAACGACCTCGCCCGCCAGCTGGGGCTCGATCCGCGTCAGGCCATCGACGCCGTGGCATTGCTCGACGCAGGCCGCATCGGGCGCATGGACCTGGGCCGGGCCGAAGCGAGCGACGGCACCGCCGAGATGTTCACGACGGTGGCCAACGCCGGATTCGATGCCGAGGCCAACCGCTGGGCGAACGATGTGCGCTGGGCGACCGGCACGACCCTGTACGTGCTCGCGCTGTTACGCACGGCGGTGACCTACCGGCCGCGCCCGATGTGCCTGCGCGTCGACGACACGACGTGGGAAGGCCCGGCGTGGCTCGTCGCGGTGGGCAACACCCGGTGGTATGCGGGCGGAATGATGATCACCCCCGGCGCGGAGATCGACGACGGACTGCTCGACGTCTGCATCGTCGGTGACGGATCCACAGCGGAGTTCCTCCGGCGGTTCCCCCGCGTGTTCAAGGGCACGCACACCGCGCTGGACAGTGTGACGACGCTCCGCGGATCGTCGGTGGAGATCACGGCATCCGACGCCGGGCAGCACGGTTTGGAGCTCTGGGCGAGCGGAGAGCGGGTCGGTCCGCTCCCGGCGCGGCTCGAGGCTGTACCCGGCGCGCTTCAGGTGCTCGTGCCCGAGACCTCAGCGCTCATTCGACGGTGACGGCGGCGTGCATCGTGGACCGATGGCCGGGGACGTTGCAGTAGATCGTGTACTCCCCGGGGTCGAGCTCAGCCTTGAGCGAATCCGGCCTGTCCGACGTGAGGATGAATCCCGCGAACTTTTGATCTTCGATGAGGAGCGTGTGACCCGGTGCACCCGAGTACACGACCTCGGTGATGCCGGCTGGTGTCACCGTGTACGCGTCCTTGTCGAACTTGATCGAGGCCAGCGCAACGACGGCGAGCTCGGCCACGGGCTTGCCCTTGGGCTCCTGGTAGCTCGCGACCTCACCTTCGCCGTGGTCCTCGCTCGGGCCGAGCGTGATGATCCCGGCGGTGACGATGGTCATCAACAGCGCAGCGACGAGCATGACGCTCGTGCCGGTGCGAATGCGGCTCGCGGCGGACATGAGCGACGCGCCCGCCATGATCGTCAGCGTCACCACCATCACGATGACGAGCGCACCCTCTTTCCCGCCGACGAGGAACGCACGGGAGAGGTTGATCACCCAGACCGCCATGGCGACGGCAGCGAGGATCGGCAACGCGAGCGGGAGGATGCCGCGCGTCCACAGCGGTTCGTTGCGGGCCGGCGAGGGAGCCTCGAGCTCGGGAGGCGATCCGTCGCCGGAACCACCAGCCGCCGACGGATCGGCCGGCGGCTGCTCGCCCGGCTCCTCCGGTGGGGCGTCGGTCTCGGTCGTCGTCATGGCCTCACACTCTGGTCGGCACCCTCGGCCCGGATCTGCTCGAGCTCACGCTCGAGCTCCCGCCGGATCCTTTGCGGTTGGCCCCGCCGGTCCTCGTCGGCGGCCCAACGGAAGAAGATTACGGCGATCAACAGCCACAACAGGGTCCCGGCACCGATCTTCATGATGAGGCCAGCGACCTGCTGGTCGTGCAGCGTCGAGAGGCCCCAGAGGTGGGGCAACCCTTCGTAGAAGCGGTACAGCGGGTGCTCGCCGAACGTGAGGAACGACGCGGGGACGGTCGGCACGATGGACTGGAGGAACAGGAATGCGGCGCGAGTCGGAGCGGCGAGTCGCGGGATCTCGGGCAGCGGGCTGAGCACCGGTATCCACACGATCAACGACGACCCGAAGATCAACACGTGCACCGCGAAGTGCAGCGGGTGCGACGCCAGGCTCTCGTTCACGAGCGATGGCCAGTGCGTGAACACGAGCACCACGTTGAAGACGATGAGCGCGGGGACGAACCGCGTGAGGGTGCGCACGACGCGGAAGAGCGCGCTCGGCGGCCGCAGCAGCCAGCGCGCGAGCCAGCCCGGGGTGCCGAGCAGGAGTAGCGGCGTCGCGACCATCGAGATCAAGAGGTGCTGCACCATGTGCACGCTGTACATGGAGCCTTCGGCCACGTCGTGGATCGGCCAGTCGGACGCGAGCCACACCGCGGCAATACCGAGCCCGAAGCAGATCGCCTGGAAGCGCGTCACCGGGGACTCGCCGGGTGCAGCGAAGCGAGGACCCACGCGCTGCACGAGGAGCCAGTAGCCGCCGGCCAGAACTGCGATCAGGAGCCAGACATCAGGATGTGCGTGCCAGTCTGCGATGTTGCCCGCACCGTGCGCCATGAGCATCAATTCCCGCTCTCGGCCCTGTGGGCCGGGCCGCTCGGGCCCCGGCTCTCTGTGCCGCAGGGTACCTGCGGCACCGTCGTTCGCCTCATAGCTAGAACACGTTAAGGGTCGCGAGCGCGATCAGATAGAGGATGATCGCGGCCACGATCCCCAGGACGAAGAAGCGCCGGAAGATCGGCAGGTCGGTACGCAGGTGCATGAACCACGCGGCCACGAGCGCGAACTTGAGGACCGCCATGCCGAGCAGGAGGACCACGATCAGCGAGTCGGGGATGTCGCCCTCGGTGTACGAGACCGCGATCTCGAGCGCAGTGACAACGCACAGGATCACCGCGATGAGCACGTACTGGACCGGCGACGGGTGCGGCCGCACCTCGCCGGGCAGCAGCCCGGGTGCGTGCTCGGTCACACCGGCTCCCCGCTCTCGGCCCTGCGGGCCGGGCCGCTCCACTTCACCTGGGCGACCGGGTCGCTGTGGCGCGGAGTCTGGGCCGCCGTCGCTCCCCTCGGCGAGCTCAGCTGGCGTGTCGGTGCTCATCCGCCCGGGTTCCCTGGCTGCGGCACGAGGTAGATGACGGTGAAGATCACGATCCACACGACGTCGACGAAGTGCCAGTACAGGCCGGCGATCTCGATCTTCTCGGAGTCGGGCTGCTTCAGCCGGCCCTGTGAGGCCATCCCCCACAGCGACATGAGCCAGATGATCCCGGCGGTCACGTGCGCGCCGTGGAATCCCGTGAGGATGAAGAACGTGGACCCGAAGAGGTTGGTGTCGAGGGCGAGTCCCTCGCGGTTGAACTCGGTGAACTCGAACACCTGACCCGCGATGAACGTGGCCCCGAGCAGGGCCGTCGCGAGCAGCCAGATGCGCAGCCGCCGCTCGTCACCCCGCTGGATGGCCGCCAACGCGAGGACCATCGTGAGACTGCTCATCAGCAGGATGAACGACGTCGCCGACGTGAACGGGATGTCGAAGAGCAGCCTGGGGCCGGGCCCGACGGTGTCGCGGCCGCGGTACAGCAGGTACGTGGCGATGAAGGCGCCGAAGAACAAGCAATCCGACGCGAGGAACAGCCACATCCCGAGCTTCTTGTTGGTGACGCCGGTTGCCGTGGCGTGCGCGTCGTGCCCCGCGGACCCCCCGCGGTTCGCCGGCGCCCCGATCTCGGTCGTCTGCTCGATCGTCGCCATCGTGACCCCTCAGTGCACCGGCTCGGGCGTGCGCCCGGTGACGGTCTCGGGCTCGGGCTCGGTGGCGGGCTCGATCGCCCACGCGTACATCCCGAAGAGCAGGACGAGGACGCCGAGGCCGAGCCAGGCGAAGCTGTGGTACACCGCGGCGTACCCGAGCGGCAGCAGCCCGAGGGCCATCACCAGCGGGTAGATCGACGGAGACGGCATGTGGATGCCGTGGCCGTGCTTCTCCTCCGCCGGCGCCGCGTCGGCACCTCCACTCGGCAGCGGCATGAGTCGACCCTCGTCGTCCTCGGTGTACTTGTGGTGCCAGAACTCGTCCCGCGCCTCGACCTCGGGGACGTCGGCGAAGTTGTACGCGGGAGGTGGTGACGCGGTGGTCCACTCGAGCGTGCGCCCGTCCCATGGGTCGTTGCCCGCGACCGCACCGCGCTTGAACTTGATCGACACGATCACGTTGGCGAGGAAGATCAATGTGGAGACGCCGATGATGAACGCTCCCACCGTCTCGATCTGGTTCCACACGTCCCAGCCGAGGCCCTCGTCATAGCGATACGTGCGACGGGGCATCCCGTACAGGCCGACGAAGTGCATCGGGAAGAACGTGAGGTTGAACCCGATGAGCATCGTCCAGAAGTTCCACTTCCCGAGCCGCTCGTCCAACATGCGGCCGAACACCTTCGGCAACCAGTAGTAAAAGCCGCCGAACACCGCGAGCATCAGACCGCCGAACAGCACGTAGTGGAAGTGCGCGACCACGAAGTACGTGTCGGTCTGCTGCGTGTCGGAGGGCACGACCGAATGGAGCACTCCCGACAGACCACCGATGGTGAACATCGCGATGAACCCGAGCGCGAAGAGCATCGCCGTCGTGAGCCGAACAGCGCCGCGCCACACCGTGGAGAGCCAGTTGAAGATCTTCACGCCGGTCGGAACCGCGATCAGCATGGTGGAGACCGCGAACGCGGAGATGGCCACCGGACTGAGCCCGGTCGCGAACATGTGGTGCGCCCACACACCCCAGCCGAGGAAGCCGATCGCGATCCCCGAGAACACCACCACGGCGTAGCCGAACAGCGGCTTGCGCGAGAACACCGGCAGGATCTCCGACACGATGCCCATGCCGGGCAAGATGAGGATGTACACCTCGGGATGGCCGAAGAGCCAGAACAGGTGTTGGTACAGCAACGGATCGCCACCAGCGGCAGGTTGGAAGAACAACGTGCCGTAGTTGCGGTCGAAGAAGACCATGATCAGCGCGACGGTGATGATCGGCATGGCGAAAAGCGTGAGGAACGCGACGACCAGCATCATCCACACGAACACCGGCATGCGCATGAGCGTCATACCTGGCGCGCGCAGGTTCAGGATCGTCACGATGAAGTTGATCGCCGATGTCGTCGACCCGATGCCGAGCATGATCAGGCCGATGGACCAGAAGTCGGGACCGCGGCCCGGAAGGAACCCGGCGCTGATCGGGGTGTCGGTCAAGGGCGTGTAGCCGAACCACCCGCCGTTCGGAACGCCGTTGATGCCCGGGATCCAGCTCGAATAGAGGAAGATCGCGCCGACGGCGACAACGTAGAAGCCGAACGCGTTCAGCCGCGGGAACGCGACGTCGCGAGCTCCGATCATGATCGGGACGAAGTAGTTGGCGATGCCGACCGCCATCGGCATGCCCATGAGGAACACCATCGTGGTGCCGTGCATGGTGAACAGCTCGTTGTACTGCGCGGCCGAGACGACCGTTCCGTTCGGCCCGGCGAGCTGGAGCCTGATCAGCAGCGCTTCGAGCCCACCCACGAGGAAGGAGAGCAGCGACAAGGAGCAGTACATGATTCCGATGCGCTTGTGGTCGATCGTGGTCAACCAGCTGAAGGCGCCCGTCGTCTTCGTCGGACGGCGAAGGAGGAGCGCCCTGCGCGGCGCGGTGACAGCACCCGAGACCGTGGTCATGGGTCAGCCCTCATCAAGTCAACGAGAGTAGATAGTCGGCGAGGATCTCGGCTTCGCGCCGGGTCATCGTGGGGAACTTCTTGGTGTCGCCGTCGGGCGTGTTCTGCGTGAAGGAGGGCATGCCGACGCAGATGACTCCCTCCGTACCGGGTGGACCGAGACGGCACTCCTCCGACTGCATCGGGACGAGCGACGGCGCGTCGAGCAACCACTCGATGAGCTTCTCCCGAGTCAGCTCGAAATAACCGCTGGCGAACGTCGTGCGACTGGCGAGGTGCGTCAAGTTCGGCCCATACGAGCTCACACTCGAGTCGCTCGGGCTGTGGCAGTTGCTGCACGCGAACTTCGCGCCGAACAGCTCCTCCACCGCGCCGGCGTCGGCGAGCTCCACCGCCGGTCCCTCGCGCTGGCCCTCGAGCCAGGCCTCGTAGTCGGAGGGGTTCTCGGCGATCACGCGGAACCGCATGTTGGCGTGCGAGAGCCCGCAGTACTCGGCGCATTGACCCAAGAACACGCCAGGCTCGTCGGCGCGCAGCTTGAGCTGGTTCCGACGCCCGGGGACGACGTCGCGCTTGCCAGCCAGACCGGGCACCCAGAAGCTGTGCAGCACGTTGCAGCCGGGCCCGGTCGTGCCGTCCCCACGTGCCGCGCCGCCCGGGAGCGACTCGTCGCAGGCCTCGAGGGTCATGAGCACGTCGCGGCCCGTCGGGATGTGCATCTCGTTGGCGGTGACGACGGCCTTGCCGTTGGCGTCCTTGGGATAGTCGAACTGCCACCACCACTGCTTGCCCACGGCGGTGATCTCGACCGGATTCTTGGGCTCCTCGTCGAGGCTGAAGATCGTGCTCACGGTGGGGACAGCGACCGCGAGCAGGATCACGGCGGGGAGGATCGTCCACCCGATCTCGAGCGGCGTGCTGCCGTGGGTCTGCTTCGGGCGGACGTCCTGGCCGGGGCGCTGGCGGTAGTGCAGGGCCACGAAGATGGTCAGGCCGATGATGATCACGCCGACTACGACCGACGCGAAGAACACCGGAGTGAAGAGGTTGTCGATCTCTTCGGCGTAGCGGCCCTTCGGGCGCAGCGCGTTCTGGCGGTTGCGCGGACCGGTTTCGGTCGAGCACGCGCTCAACACCAACGCGAGGGTCGCGAGCGTCGGGATCCACCATCGCTTGTGGAGCCCCCGGCGCGTGCGCTGCAGCCTCATCTTCCCCGGTGTCGGTGAACCTTGGCCGAATGCGCCCGACTCCCGAGCGCGTCGGCACTCTACCGCCGCCTCCTCGCGAATCGGCAACTCACCTCCCGCTCTCGGCGCCGTGCGGCGGGCCGCTCCTCTCCACCTCGGCGACCACTCGCTGCGGCGCCCGATGCGTGCGCCGCGGCCGCTCGCTCTGGCGGCTGGCGTTAATAGCCGAGGCGGTCGAGGAGGTGGGGACGACGCTGCCAGTCGCGCTCCACCCGGACGGTCGTCTCCAGGTAGACCCGGGTCCCGAGGAGGGTCTCGAGCTCCCGACGGGCCGCGGTCGCCGCCTCCTTGAGGAGCGCGCCGCCGCGCCCGATCACGATCCCCTTCTGGGAATCACGCTCCACCCGCACGATTGCGTGGAGCCGCAGCACGTCGTCTGGATGGTGGCGGTCGTCACCGTCGTCATCGAGCGGCTCCACCTCGACCGTGATCGAGTGCGGGACCTCGTCGTGGGTGACCCGCAGCAGCTGCTCGCGGAGCAGCTCCGCCGCGAGGAACAGCTCGGGTTGGTCGGTGATCATGCCCTCGGGGTAGTACCGCGGCCCCTCGGGGAGTCGGGACTCCAGCTCGGCGGCGAGCACGTCGACGCCGTCGCCGGTGAGCGCCGACACCGGGACGTACGCCTCGAAGTCGCCGAGCTTCTCCGCCGCGAGCGCCAGGTGCTCGGCCACCTCAGCCTTGGGGGCCGCGTCGACCTTGTTCACCACGAGCACCGCCGGCGTCGTGGCTTCCTGCGCGAGCTCGCTCACGAATCGATCGCCGCGCCCGATCGGCTCGGTCGCTTCGATGACGACACAGATCACGTCCACCTCTCCCAGCGTGGCCCTCGCGCGCTCGTTGGTTCGCTCCCCGAGCGCGGTGCGCGGACGGTGCAGGCCGGGCGTGTCGAGGAGCACCAGCTGGTGGGCCGGAGTGTTGCGCACGCCGCGGATCGTCGTGCGGGTGGTCTGGGGTCGGGACGACGTGATCGCCACCTTTGAGCCGACCAGCTGGTTCACGAGCGTGGACTTGCCGACGTTCGGCCGTCCGACGACGGTCACGAAGCCCGACCGGAAGCCGAGGGATGGCGACGCGTTCACGACGGTGGCGCGGCGTCGACTCGCTCCACGTCGGGCTCGGGACGCGCGGTCGGTGTGACCCGCACCGACGCGATGCGTCGGCCCTGCACCCGCTCGGTCTTGAACTCGAAGCCCTGGAATCGCACGGCCTCCCCTGGATCGGGAACACGACCCATGAGGTTCAGGACGAGGCCGCCCACCGTGTCCCACTCTCCGTCGGGCAGCTCGGTGCCGAGCTCCTCGGACAGGTCGTGGATCGGCATGCTTCCGGGCACGCGCAGCGCGCCGTCGGCGAACCGCTCGACGCCAGGCTCTTCGACGTCGTACTCGTCCGTGATCTCACCGACGATCTCTTCGAGCAGGTCCTCCAGGGTCACGAGCCCGGCGGTCCCGCCGTGCTCGTCGACGACGATCGCCATGTGGAACTGGCGGCTCTGCATGTCCCGCAGGAGCTCCGTCAGGCGCTTCGTCTCGGGCACGAACACCGCTTGACGCAGCGACCCTCGTACCGGTTCCTTTCCTCCTCCGCTCCGAGCGCGGTGCACGAGGTCCTTCAGGTAGACGAGCCCCACGATGTTGTCCGTGGTGTCCTCGTATGCCGGGATGCGCGAGAAGCCGCCCTCGATCGCGCGCTCGATAGCTTCTTCGACGCTCGCATCGGCCGAGATCGCGATCATGTCGGGTCTCGGCTTCATCACCTCGCGCACCACCGAGTCGCCGAACTCGAAGATCGAGTGGATGAGGCGACGTTCCTCACCTTCGATCGCCTGCTCATCCGCGGCGACGTCGGCCATCGCGCGCAGATCCTCTTCCGTCACGAACGGGCCGGCTTTGAGACCCCGCCCGGGCAGCAACACGTTGGCGAGCCCGATGAGGCCGCGGGACAGAGACCGCATCGGAGGGAACCTGGTGAGCGCGTACAGGAACCCCGAGACGAGCAACGCGGCCCGGTCGGTGTGCTGGACCGCGTACGTCTTGGGCGCGACCTCACCAATCACGAAGAACACCACGATCTGGAGCACGAGGCCGATCGCGACGCCCCAGGGTCCGGCTTGGCGGTCGAGCAGGATGCCGAGCAGCGAGGCGCTCGTCAGCTGCGAGACGAGCACGAGCAGCAAGACGGCATTCAGCGTCTGCTCTGGTCGCTCGAGCATCTCGGCCAGCCGCGCCGCACCCTTGCGACCTTCCTCGGCCAGCGTGATCGCACGGATGCGGTTCACCCTCACGAACGCCGTCTCGGCGATCGCGAGGAACACCGAGAACATGAACAGCACGACCACCGCGAGGAGGATCAGCCAGTCGGCGCCTGTCATCGAGGCGAGTCTTCCCCGTCGGCGTGGTCGGTTGCCGCGAACCGGTCGAGAAGCTCGCGCTCACGGCGGCGCATCCGCTCCGCCTCGGCCGGTTCCGCGTGGTCGTAGTCCAGCAGGTGCAACACGCCGTGCACCACCAGGAGCTCGAGCTCTGCATCGACGGGTCGACCGTGTTGCTCGGCTTGACGCTTGGCCACCGCCGGGCACACGACGACGTCGCCGAGCATCGTCGGCAGGTCCGTGCCGTCCGGCGGTGCACCAGGCCCGCGACCGCCCTCGTCGGGCTGTCGCCCGCCGGGGGTGACTTCGTCGTCCAGCGGGAACGCGAGCACGTCGGTGGGGCCGCGCACATCCAGGAAGCGCTCGTTGAGATCAGAGATGGCCTGTTCGTCGACGAAGATCACCGAGAGCTCGGCATCGCTCGACGAGCGTTCCTCGCGCAGCACGAGCTGAGCGAGGCGCACGAACCGGAGCACGTCGACCGGTACGTCGTCCTGTTCGTCTGCACCGAAGACCGGGGCCGCGGCAGCCGGGATCACGTCGGCTCGGTCGCGCGCTCGTACGCGTGGACGATGTGCTGCACGATGCGGTGGCGGACGACGTCGCCGCGGTCGAGCTCGACGAAACTCAGACCGTCGATGTCGTGGAGGATGTCACGGACCGCGAGGAGGCCCGAACGGTCGCGCCCTTCGGGGAGGTCGATCTGGGTCACGTCGCCGGTGACGACGATGCGAGAGCCGAACCCCAGGCGGGTGAGGAACATCTTCATCTGCTCGGGCGTGGTGTTCTGCGCCTCGTCGAGGATGATGAACGAGTCATTGAGCGTGCGCCCGCGCATGAAGGCGAGAGGCGCGACCTCGATCGTGCCGCGATCCATCAGGCGCGCGACCACCTCCGGGTCCAACATGTCGTAGAGCGCGTCGTACAGCGGGCGGAGGTACGGGTCGACCTTGGCGAGCACGTCGCCCGGGAGGAACCCGAGACGCTCCCCGGCTTCCACGGCTGGACGCGTGAGGATGATGCGCCGAACTTCCTTGGCTTGGAGCGCTTGCACCCCGAGCGCGACCGCGAGGTAGCTCTTGCCCGTTCCCGCGGGCCCGATTGCAAATGTGACCGTGTTCGCCTGCACGGCGTCGACGTAGCGCTTCTGGCCTGCGGTCTTCGGGCGGATCGGCTTGCGACCCTTCAGCACCTCGGTCGCGAGCACCTCGGACGGGCGCTGATCGGCCTTGAGCATCTCGATGGTGCGCCCGAGCCCGTCTCGGTCGAACGTCTGACCGCGCTCGAGCAGCAGCACCAGCTCCTCGAACAGCCGCCCGACGCGCTCGGCGTCGTCGGGCTCGCCCGTGACGGTGATCTCGTTGCCCCGTACGTGGATCGTCACCGGAAACGCGGCCTCGACGATCTTGAGCAACTCGTCGCGTTGGCCCAGCAGGTCCACCATGAGGTGGTTGCCAGGAACCAGGACCTTCAGCTGGGTCGACGACGGCACTGACACGTCGCGCGAAGCGTAATCCCCGCTCTTGGCGCCTGCGGCCGCCTCAAGACGCTGCTGAAGAGGGCGCCGGGCTCACTTGCCGAACCAACACGGCTGAGGATCTGGCACTCGCCGGGTCCCCAACCGGCCGCTCGAGGAGCAACTCGATCTCCTCCGGCGGAGCCGGATGCGCGTAGAGAAAACCCTGAGCGTGCCCGCACCCCAAGACGACGAGCTCGTCGCGCTGTTGCTCGGTCTCGACGCCCTCCGCAATCGCGACGATCCCGAGAGCGCGAGTCATGGTGATGACAGCCGTCACGATCGCTCCGTCTACAGCATCGCGGCCGAGGCCGTTTACGAATGATTGGTCGATCTTGACTTGGTCGACGGGAAGCGTCTTGAGGTAGGTCAGCGACGAATATCCGATGCCGAAATCGTCGACCGCGAGGCGCACGCCGATGCCGTGAAGCTCGAGTGCGGTGGGAACGACTGTTGCGTCCATGAGGCTGCGCTCGGTCAGCTCCAACACGATCTCGCGCGGTGAAATGCCTGCAGCATCGATGGCTTGCGCAACCTCGTGCGCGAAGTCCGGCCGTTGCATCTGCTGCGTCGCCACGTTGACCGAGATCGGAAGCGAGCCCAACGCAGGATGTGATTGCTGCCACCGTCGGCGCTGTCGGCACGACTCCTGAAGGACCCAGGCGCCGATCGGAACGATCAGACCAGTTTCCTCGGCCATGCTCAGGAACTCCTCGGGCGCGAGCAAGCCACGCTCGGGGTGCTCCCACCGGAGCAGCGCTTCCATGCCCACACACACGCCGGAGTCGATCTCGATGATCGGCTGGTAGAACACTCGAAACTCGCCGTTCACGATCGCACGCTCAAGTGTCTCCTCGATCGTGAGGCGTGCGTGCGCTCTCCCTGCGAGACGGGCGTCGAACAGCTCGAAGCGGTTCCGGCCGTTCTCCTTCGCGTGGTACATCGCCGCGTCGGCATCGTGCAGGAGCCCGTGACCGCGGGTCTCTCCGCGGCCGACGGCGACTCCGATGCTCACCGTGATGCTCAGCTCACTCCCATCGCCCTGGTGCAGCGGCACTGCGAGGCCGGTGACCATCCGTTTTGCCACCACCGCAACTTCGGCGGGATCTCCAAGTGCTTCGCAGAGCACCACGAATTCATCGCCACCGAGTCGCGCCACCGTGTCGCCGGGTCGAACCAGGGTCCGGAGACGACCGGCCAATGCGACGAGCAGCTCGTCGCCGACGGCGTGCCCGTACGCGTCGTTCACCACCTTGAAGCCGTCGACGTCCAACAACAGCACGGCGACCTCGTTGCCATCGCGCCTGGCGCGCCCGAGCGCTCCTTCCAGCCGGTCATTGAGCAGCGCCCGATTGGGAAGCCCCGTCAGTGAGTCGTGGAGCGCCTGATGACGTAGCTGCTCCTCGTAACGTTTCCGCTCCGTGATGTCGGAATGCAGTACGACTGCACCCCCTGCCTCGGTCCGCATCGGCAAGACATCCATCGCGAACCAACGGTCTTCGTTTCGGCCCGAGGCTGGGTACGCGAGCTGATACCCATCGTGCGTTCCGGCGAGCACCGCACGAACCCCCGCGGCCACTTCCGCAGAGCCCTCGACACCAGCACGCGCCGCTTCATCGCACGCCGCTAGGTAGTCAGTCCCGACCGCGTACCGACCGGCCGCCGCGCCGCTCGCGAGCATGTATTCGTCCCAGGCGGCATTCACCATCGAGATGACCCCGGCCGCGTCGAGCACGGCCGTTGGCCCCGGGATCGATTCGAGCACCGCGTTGGCAGTCCGCTCGCTCTCCCTCAGCTCATCCTCGATGCGGACCTGGTCCGAGATGTCGCGTGCGATCACTTCAGCCGCCACGAGGACTCTGTGCTCATCAACGACCGGAACGGTGTAGTGCTCCGTCCACACCCAATGGCCATCCCGGTGTCGGAGTCGAAGGCGCAGCCGATGGTTCTCGTCCGTCGGGCTGCGCATCATGGTTGCAGCCGAGCGTCGGTCTTCGGGATGGAGCATTTCGAACATCAGCGCGGTGTCCGAATAGAAGTCCTCGGCCGTCCAGCCCGTGATCGCGAAGACTGCGCCACTGACGTAATCGAACCCAGGCTCGGGCAGGAAGCGGAACCGATAGATCATGTCGCTCGCGCGCTCGTCCAGCGCGCGCAACGCAGACTCGCTCTCGGCCAGGCTCCTGAACGTCACGTCGCGGTACTGCGTGCTGAGCGCAGTGCGCGACCCACGCATCGTTCGGTGATCCCGGTGCTTCGTCAGTCGGTGGATGTCCAACGCTTCCTTCTGACATGGAGCGTTGAGGGCGGTGTCTGGGACCCCGAGACGGCACCGAGTCGGTGTCGTGGCCGCCTCTAGCAGACTCACGTCAGATCGAGGCGAGCGCTCGTATCCCCCAGATCTTCGGCGCGCCTGGGCAAACCCTCAACCCAATTTTTCGCGGAGAGTGGCCTAACTTGACGCCGAGCGTGGGATATTGGCCCTCGGGGTCGGGCTAGGAACCCACCCTGAGGCCCAGCTGGAGCAGGTGGGCCCCGAACTCCTCGGGCTTGCGGCCGAGCACGGCCGCCAGCACACGCAGGTCGTCGCGGCGGATGGTCAGCATCCGACCGTTGAAGTCCTCCCGCTGGCGTTGGATCGTCGCCGCATATCGGGAGAGCA
This sequence comes from Acidimicrobiia bacterium, assembly GCA_040881685.1. Lineage (NCBI taxonomy): Bacteria > Bacillati > Actinomycetota > Acidimicrobiia > Acidimicrobiia bacterium. Next base: position 43,527 of record JBBECS010000003.1, read on the forward strand.
CCGCAGCGTCGGGGTGCTCGAGCTGGTTCAGGCGCACCAGATCGAGGGTCATCGTGGACGCCATCGAGGTGTCGATGCGGGTCAGGTCGATCTCGACCTCGGCCCCGTCCTTGGGCAGCAGCTGATCGGCCGGCACGTCGTAGAGCTGGGCCAATCGCATGAGCCGGCCCACGGACAAAGCGCGCTCCCCCCGCTCGTAGGCCCCCAGCACGGACGCCTTGAACTCCTGCCCCGACCGGGCCTCCACGTCGTGCAAGGACAACCCCTGTTGGCGCCGGATTGCCCGCAAGCGCTCCCCAATATGGGCGCTAGTACTCTTCACGCTGCTGTACCCCCAACCGTCGAACCCCGCGCGGAGCGTACCAAAGAACCCCGTCCAATGCTCACCCTCCGTGGCCCCCCTCCCTGGGGATGGCCCGGCGCAGGCCCGTGAGGGCCGCCGCGGCGGCCACGGCGGCGGTCTCGGCCCGCAGCACATGGGGCCCGACCCCCAGCCGGAGAACGGGTCCGAACGCCCCGAGCTCGGCTTCGTCCAGGCCTCCTTCCGGTCCGACGACCAGCAGCCACCCGCCGGGGCCGGGATGGGGCAGAGCGTCGGGCGGACCACCCTCGGGGTCGGCCACGACGAGACCGGGGCGACCGGCCAACGTGCCGATGTCGGCGACCGGCTCGACCACCGGCACGCGCGCCCGCCGCGACTGCATCGCCGCTTCGTGCGCGGCGACCCGAAATCGCTCGGCTGCGGCGCGGGCGCGGGCATCGTCCCATCGCACGATCGATCGCCGCGCGATCACGGGGGCGATCCGGTCGACGCCGAGCTCGGTGAGACGGGCAACGACCGTCTCCGGCTTGTCGCTCTTCGTCAACGCGAACGCGACGGCGAGCGACGGCTCGAGGCACGGTTCCATCCGCGGCGCTCCGTCCGCGCCGATCGTCATCGATCCTCTGCTCACGCGCTCGACGCGGTAGGTGCGCCAGCGTCCGGCGCCGTCCGCCGCAGTTACAAGCTCGCCGACACGGAGCCTCCGCACACGCGCGAGGTGGTGTCCGTCGGTTCCCGTGATCGTGAGCTGGTCGAGGAGTGGGCCTTCGACCACGACGTGCGCGGCGGCGAGCTCGCGTGCCGCCCAGCCCGGCTCCACCGACGCCGACACGCTCGTGGTTAGCGGAACGCGGACCGGAAACGCGAACGAACGCCCTTCTCCGGCGGAGCAACCTCTTCGCCGCGCAGCTCTGCGAGGCGGTGGAGCAGGGCGGCCTCCTCGTCGGAGAGGCGCGACGGCACAACCACTTCCACGCGCACGAGCAGATCGCCGCGGCCACGACCCCGGAGCGACGGTACGCCGGCACCCTTCACTCGGAAGACCTGGCTCGGCTGCGTGCCCGGCGGGATCGTGAGCTCGGTTGAACCTTCGAGCGTCGGGATGACGAGGAGCGCTCCGAGCGCGGCTTGCGCGACAGAGAGCCCGTGCGCATAGATGAGGTCGTCGCCCTGCCGCTCGAAGTCGGCATGCTGCGCGACGCGCACGGTCACGTAGAGGTCGCCGGGTGACCCACCTCGCGGCGCGGCCGGCCCGCGCTCGGCGAGGCGCAAGCGCTGCCCATCGTCGACGCCGGCCGGAACCTCGACGTCGATCGTGCGGGTCGCTTGCACCCGACCGTCGCCGCGGCAGTCACGGCACTGGGACAGGATGCGACGGCCGTTCCCTGCACAGACCCCACACGGCGCTGCGGTCACGATCTGACCCAGGATCGAGCGTCGCACCTGGCGAACCTCGCCGCTGCCACCGCAGGCGTCGCATCTCGTGGGGTGCGTGCCGGGCTCACAGCCCGCCCCGTCGCAGCGGGAGCAACCGACGGGGAGCCGGGCCTCGATCGTGTGGGTGGTGCCGAAGGCCGCCTGCTCGAGGGTCAGTTGCACCACCGCTTCCGCGTCAGGACCGCGGCTCGGGCCCGCGCCGCGACGTGAGCCGAAGGGGTCGCCGCCGAAGAACGCGTCGAAGAGATCACCGAAGCCGAACGCGTCACCACCAGGGGTTCCCGCGCGCGCCTGGCCTTCGCCGAAGAGGTCGTAGCGCCGTCGACGCTCCGGGTCGCGCAGCGTCTCGTAGGCAAGGGAGATCTCCTTGAAGCGCTCCTCGGCCTCGGGATCGTTGTGCCCGCTGTCGGGGTGGTACTTGCGCGCGAGGTCGCGGAAGGCGCGCTTCAGATCGTCCTCGGTCGCGGACCGACTGACGCCGAGGACCTCGTACAGGTCTCGGGTCACGACAGGTGCCGGCCGAGCTGCTGCGACACCGCCGTGACCGCGGCCAGCGCGTGCCGGTAGTCCATGCGCGTGGGACCGAGCACACCGACGATGCCGGCGCCGCCACCCTCGGCCTCGTAAGGAGCGAGCACGATCGAGCAGTCGCGCAGCTCGTCGAGACGGTTCTCGGATCCGATGCTGACCATGAGCCCGCGGTCGAGCAGCTCACGCACGAGTGACACCACCACGACTTGGTGCTCGAGCATCTCGAGGAGCCTGGCCGCGCTCTCGGTCGTGGCGAACGCCTCGTGCTCGGCGGCGAGCCGGCTCACGCCACCTACGTACAGAGGCTCCGACACGCTCTCCGCCGCGAGTCCGACCAGCGCGTGGTGCCCGGCGGTGATCACCTCGTCGACGACCGCGTCGCCGCTCGCCGGTGCGTCGGGGAGCAAACCCCACGGGCGTCCTCGCAGCGCAGTGTCGAGCGCGGCACCGGCTGCGCTCACGCGCCCGTCATCGGGATCGCGGTCGAGGTGGAGCACGTGCTTCTCCACCGAGCCGTTCGAGAGCACGGCCACGAGCAGCACCACACCGGCTTGCAGAGGGACCAGCTGAACGCTCCGGACGAGCCCGCGGTCGGTCTCAGGCGCCATCACCATCGCCGCGTGACGGCTCACTCGCGACAGCAGCTGGCTCGTCTCGTGCAGCAGATCCTCGAGCGCTTGATGCGCAGACGCGAAGAAGTCGGAGACCACACGTCGCTGCACCGGCGGTAGACCGCCCGTGGGCGCGTAGCGGTCCACGAAGAACCGATAGCCCTGGTCGGTGGGGACCCGGCCGGCCGACGTGTGCGGCTGGCGCAAGTATCCCTCGCGCTCGAGGACGGTCATCTCGTTGCGCACCGTCGCGCTCGAGACGCCCAGGCCGCTCGCTTGGGCGATGGTCTGGGACCCGACCGGCTGGGCCGTCTCGACGTACTCCTCGACGACGGCCTTGAGGATCGCGGCCTTGCGCTCGTCGAGCTCTGGTTGCTCCATGGGGGCTCCGGCTGGCCCCCGGGCTGGAACGGGGGCGCGTGCTTGGCACTCGATGTTATCGAGTGCCAACCCAGGGTCCGCGCGGACCCCTGCCTACGCGAACGAGCCCTCCAGGACATGGCGGCCCTCGGGGGTGCTGCTGCCCGGCGATTCCTCGACGGTGATGGCGAAGCCGCGGGCGCCGCGAGGCCCACGGAAGGCGGCCAGCTCGACGTCACGGCCGAGCACGCCGGCCGACACCATCACCGGTCCGTCTGGATCATCGGTTACCCCCCAGAGCTGGTACGTGCGCCCGCGCGCCACCCGAGGCAGGCGCACCGACATGAGGAACCCCTCCCCGTCCGGCATGGTGACCAGCGTCGCCGCGGCGCCATCAAGGGACTCGAGCCGCAGCGTGCGCGCTCGCGGGTCGGTCATGGCCGCGATCGCGGCTCGTTCCATCCCGCGGTGACGGACGCTGCGCGCCATCGACTCCAACCGCTCGTCCTGTCTCGCGAGCTCGTCGGACAGCACAACCGCGGTGATCGCCGCGGCGGCCGCGCTCGCGGCGGCAAGTCCGGCCGTGACGCGCATGGCGAGCCGGCGACGCCGGATCGGCACCGCGAGCGGTGGCGGCTCCTCCGCCAACGCCTCTTCGATTCGCGCCCAGACGGTGACGGGCGCCTCGGTCTCGACCTGCGCCAGGAGCGCAGCCGTCTCCCGCAAGGCGGCCAACTCCTCGCGCGCGTCAGGTGATCGCGCGAGCCACTCTTCAACCTGGTCGCGCTCGTCGCCGTCGACCGCGTCGAGCGCGTGCGCTCCGAGCAGCTCGTGCAGCTCGGTGGGGGTCAGCTCTCGGCCCACGGTCCCCCGTCCCCGGTCGCGCCGCTGGCAACCAGCGAGTCGCGCAGGCGGGCAAGCCCCGCGCGGATCCTGCTCTTCACCGTTCCCTCGGGTTGTCCCAAGAGAACAGCCACCTCTCGGTACGAGTGCCCACCGAAGTACGCGAGCTCGATCGCCGCGCGCTCGGACTCGCCGAGCTCGGCGATGGCCACGCGCACGTGCTCGGCCAGGCTCAGCTGTTCGATCTCGCGCTCGAGGTCGTAGTCGACCTCAGGGCGGCGGCGCGCCTCGCGCTGCTCGCGCGTTCGACGCGCCGACTCTGCCCGAACGAGGTCCACACTGCGGCCGTGCGTCTGGGCGAGCAGGTACGCGCGTAGAGACCCGCGCCCAGGGTCGAACTTCTCGGGTTCGTTCCAGAGGCGGAGGAACACCTCTTGGACCACGTCTTCGGCCAGGGTCCGTGTGCGGAGGATGCGCAACGAGAGACCGAACGCGGCCCCGGCGTGACGGCGGTACGTCTCGGCGAGCGCGGCCTGATGGAAGCGGCCAATCGCCACGACGAGCTGGGCGTCGCTCGCCTCTCGAGGGTCGTCGCTCACGGGCTGCCTTCCGAGCCGGCTGACACCAGTGGTTCGGCCCCCGAGCCGGTCCCGGATGTCCGGTGTTCTCTACCGGCGCGCTCGATCGTCTCGCTTAGCCTGCCCCCGTGCGAATCGCGACCGCCGCGAACGCCACCGTGGCTGCGTGGCTGCGGCAGGCCATCGACCGTCCGTCGGGCCGTCTGTGGGCGCGGCGTCGCGTCGCCGTGGAATCGCAACGGTGTCATCCTGAGCTCCTCGACCGCCTTCGGAGCCTCGCGGAGCAGCTGCCAGGGACACTCCTCCGCTTCGTCGGCGGCATCCCCGTGCTCGTGCACCCAGGCGGCGTCGTGTTCGCAATCGCGGCCGGGCAGAACTGGATGGTGTTGCGACTTCCGACCCATGTGCACTCGGCGGTCGTGCGCAGCGAGTGGGGCAACCGCGGCCTGGTGGGCGACTGGGTCGATATCGACCCGTGGCTCACCGACATACCCTCGCGCGATGGCTTGAGTCGAGTGCGTGGATGGGCGTTGGCGGCGTACTCGTACGCCGCCGAGCTCGAGCCACGCAGCCGTTGAGCGCTACTCGTCGAGGCGAAGCGCGGCGACAAACGCCTCCTGCGGGACCTCGACGCGCCCGATCTGCTTCATCTTGCGCTTGCCGGCCTTCTGTTGCTCGAGCAGCTTGCGCTTGCGCGTGATGTCGCCGCCGTAGCACTTCGCGATCACATCTTTGCGACGTGCCTTCACGGTCTCGCGGGCGATGATCCGCCCTCCGATAGCCGCCTGGATCGGCACGTCGAAGAGCTGACGAGGGATGAGCTCTTTCAGCTTCTGCGTCATGCGCCGTCCGTAGTCGTACGCCTTCTCTCGATGCACGATCGTCGAGAACGCGTCTACCGCGACGTTGTTGAGGAGCACGTCGACCTTGACGAGATCCGAGCGTCGATACTCCGCGGGCTCGTAGTCGAGGCTCGCGTACCCCCGCGTACGTGACTTGAGCTGGTCGAAGAAGTCCATGACGATCTCCGCCAGCGGAATCGCATACACGAGCTCCACGCGGTCCTCGGAGAGGTACTCCATCTTCGTCATCTCGCCGCGGCGGGTCTGGGTGAGGTCCATGATCGGGCCGACGAAGTCGGTGGGGGTGAGCACCGTGATGTTGACGTACGGCTCCTCGATCAGCTCCACCTCGTTCGTCGTGGGCATTGCCGACGGGTTGTCGATGACTTCCACCGTGCCCGTGTGCAGGTGAGCGAGGTACTCCACGTTCGGCGCGGTGGCGACAAGCGAGAGGTCGTACTCGCGCTCGAGGCGCTCGCGCACGATCTCCAGGTGCAGCAACCCGAGAAACCCGCAGCGGAAACCGAAGCCGAGCGCACCTGACGTCTCCGGCTCGTAGGTGAACGACGAGTCGTTGAGTCGCAGCTTCTCGAGCGCTTCTCGCAACGACCCGTATTCATCGCCCACGACGGGGTACAGACCGCAGAACACCATGGGCTTCGGGTCGCGGTATCCCTCCAGCTCCTCTCCCGGGTTCGCGGCGGTGGTGACGGTCTCACCGACTCGGGCCTCACCCACATCCTTGATCCCGGCGACGAGGTAACCCACCTCACCCGGGCCGAGCGACGCGACCGGTGTCGGCGCGGGGAGACGCACACCGACCTCTTCGGCGTCGTGCATCGCCTTCGTCTGGAGGAAGCGCAGCCTCGAGCCGGTGACGAGCGTGCCGTCGAAGACACGCACCGCGCTGACGACGCCGCGATACGCGTCGTAGTACGAGTCGAAGAGCAGCGCTCGCAAGGGCGCGTCGGGATCGCCCTCCGGCGCCGGCACGCGCTCGACAACCGCGTCCAGCAGCTCCGGGACGCCTTCGCCGGTCTTGGCCGAGATGCGCAGGATGTCTGTGGTCGGGATGCCGAGCACCCGCTCGATCTCTGCGGCGCGCTTGTCCGGCTCGGCCTGCGGCAAGTCGATCTTGTTGAGCGCGGCCACGATCGTGAGGTCGGCGTCGAGCGCGGCGTAGCAGTTGGCCAAAGTCTGGGCCTCGATGCCCTGGCTGGAGTCGACGAGCAGGATCGCTGCTTCGCACGCGGCGAGGCTGCGCGACACCTCGTACGAGAAGTCGACGTGACCCGGCGTGTCGATCAGGTGCAGCACGTGGTCCTTCCACGAGAGCCGCACGTTCTGCGCCTTGATGGTGATCCCACGCTCGCGTTCGAGGTCCATCGTGTCGAGGTACTGCTCGCGCATGTCACGAGGGTCGACCGCGCCGCACAGCTCGAGGATCCGGTCAGCCAGCGTCGACTTGCCGTGGTCCACATGCGCTATGCAGCTCACGTTGCGAAAGCGTTCGAGCGAAGACATTCGACCGTCAGTCTCGCAGAGCGCGCTGCGACCCCTTCGCAGCGGGCTGATACCCTCCCTCGGTCCCACACGATTCGAAGGAGCAGCGCACGCCCTCATGGCGAACATCAAGAGTCAGATCAAGCGGAACCGGCAGAACGAGAAGCGCCACGAGCGCAACAAGGGCGTGCGCTCAGAGCTCAAGAGCCGCGTGAAGTCCGCTCGGACCGCGATCGACGCGGGGAGCGGCGACGCCGCCGAGCAGACCCGGCTCGCGCAGAAGCGCCTCGGCAAGGCCGCCGCGCTGGGTCGAATCCACAAGAACCAAGCCGCCCGCCGGACCTCTCGGCTCATGAAGCGAGCGTCGAAGCAGGCCTGAGTCAGGCTTCACGTACGGCGACTCGCCGCTCTCGTCGTCAGCGCCGCGAGCCGGGCCACCAGCACGGCCATCACGGCATCCGCGGGGATTGCACGCTCACCCTTCAGGTCGAGATCAGCGCGGCCCAGGTGGTCGAACGCCTGGCGCAGGCCGTCGGTGCCCAGCGCGCGCGCTTGGCGCAGTCGGAAGCCCGCGGCCTTCGGGTTCATGCGACCACCCAAGGCGGCAGCTGCGTCGTCGTTGCCGCGGATCTCAGGATCGTCGAGCCGAAGCAGCCGCCGATAGTGACCGTGCAGGAATCCCATGACCTGGAGCGGGTGGACGGGCTTCGGCTGTGACGCACTCGAGACCGTGAGCAGGCGCTCCAGAACCGCGAGCGCCCCCGGAATGTCACCGCGCTCGATGGCATTCGTCAGATCCCACATCGGGACGGCGCCGAGCTCGCCGAGATACGGCTCCACCTCCGATACGTCGAGGTCAGCCCCCGGGCCGTGCACCGCGGCCAGCATGTCGACCAGACCAGGCACCAAGCCGGCGTTGTCGCCAACGTGCGCGAGCAAGAGCTTGGCCGCGGCGGGACGGATCGTCACGTGCGCGGCGGCGGTCTCGCGGGCCAGCACGTCGCTCGGCTTCTCGCTGGCGGTGCCAACGACCTCACCCACGTCGCGCGCGAGCTTCTCGATCGTCGTGCTGGTCGTGGTGGCTCGCTTCCCGCTACCACCCGCGACGAGCACCAGCTCCGTGGTCGGGACTGGGTCGCTGAGGTATGCGCCGAGCGCCTTCACCTCGGCGGCTGCGAGGTAGCCGACGTCGCGCACGATCACCACGCGCTTCGTGGTCAGCATGGGAAGCGTGCCGGCGGCGTTGAGGGCTGCCCCGAGCGGCGTGTCCGTGATCTCCTCGCCGTTGGCGTCGTCGCCGACGGACTCGACGATGCTCTCGGGATCACCCGCGTCGTCGACGTCCCCGTGGCTGCCAGCATCGCCGGGGATCGTGAAGTCCTCGAGTGCGAACGAACGGTCCTCTCCGTCGAGCAGCTCGTCGACGAGCGCCGAGAGCGAGTCGTCGCGCAAGATCGGGTCGGCGCCCTTCACGAAGTGGACGCTCATGAGGCTCTCCGTTCCGCCGCGAGCACAGCCTCCACCGTGCGACACACCTGCACGGTTCCGGCAACATCGTGCACCCGCACGATGCGGCAGCCATGGGCGACGCCGTACGCGACGGCAGCGAGTGACGCGTCTCGTCGATCGTCGATCTCCAAGCCGAGCAGCTCACCGAGGAACCGCTTGTTCGAAGCCGACAACAGCAACGCGTAGCCCAGCCCGGCAAGGGCTCCGCTCTCCCGGAGAAGGCATGCGCTCATCTCGGGGGTCTTGCCGAGGTCGAGGCCAGCGTCGATCGCGACCTGCGCGGGCGCCAGGCCCGCGGCCTGTGCCTGCGCGACACGGTCCACGAGGAAGGAAGACACGTCACCGAGGAGGTCGTCATAGTGCGGCTCCGGGTCGGCCACCCGCGGTCGGAGCCGGATGTGCGTGGCGACAACCGACGCGCGGTGCGCAGCGGCGATGCGCAGGTACGCCGGATCGGCAAAGCCGCTGATGTCGTTGCCGACCACGGCGCCGGCGCGACACGCCTCGTCGAGGACCGTCGAACGCCAGGTGTCGACCGAGATGGGCACGTCCACGCGGGCGTGGAGCGCCTCGATCGCAGGAACGACGCGATCGAGCTCCTCCGCCTCCGCCACCTCGGGGCCCGGTCCGGCCTTCACGCCGCCGACGTCGAGGAGGTCGGCACCGAGTCGCACGAGGTCCTCGGACCTGCGGATCAGAGCGTCGAGCTCGTAAGTGGCGCCGCGGTCGTAGAACGAGTCAGGCGTTCGGTTCAGGATGCCCATGACCAGGGTCCGGACGGTGAGGTCGACGTCGCGGTCACCGAGGCGGAACGACCAGGGCATCTCGGCGGAGCATACGCCCGCGCCGCGCGATTGCCGCGACGAGCACGAATGCGCCGAGCGCGACCGCGCCTCGAACGTCGACCGCGAAGGGCACGTGTGCGGCGGCATCGGCGATCCCGAGCATGGCATCGGCCATGAACCGCGTGGGGACCTGGAGTGTTGCCGCCAGACCGGGGATGGCGGGACCCAGAACTCCCGCGACCGCGCCGCTCGCGAGTCCCCACATCGTCAACGGGCCGGCGATCGGCACCGCGAGCAAGTTTGCCGGCAGCGCGACGAGCGGCATCGATCCGAACACTGGGAGCAGCACCGGCGCGACACCAATCTGGGCGGCGGCCGTCGTGGCGAGGCCCTCACGAAGCCACTGCGGACCGCGCAGACGTGCGGCGAACGGCGCCGCGAGCAACGCGATGCCGAGGCTCGCACCACACGAGAGCTGGAAGCCGACGGAGTGCAGCAGGAATGGGTCGAGCACGAGCAACACGGTGACGGCAATGGCGAGCACGCGCGTCGTACGTGCCGGGCGACCGAGATGGATCGCGACGACCGCGCACGCCGCCATGGCACACGCGCGCATCACCGAGGGCTCCCAACGTGTCATCGCACCGAAGACACCGAGCACGGCGAGGGTTGCGCCCAGCCGGGGTCCTCGGGAGAGGCGTCGGAGGAGTGGCCCGAGAAGGCCCAGGGTGAAGGCGACGTTCGCACCGGAGACGGCGAGCAGGTGTGAGAGCCCGCCAGCCCGAAAGCGCTCGAGGACGTCATCGGGCAGCGCGCGGGTGTCACCGAGGAGGAAGCCGGCGACCAGGGCCCGCTCCGTGGGCGGGAGCGTTGCGGACCCGTGCAGCACGACGCGTCGGATCGCATTCGCAACGCGCACATGCGGCGCGTCGGGGCCGTCGAACGCCGCTAGTGAGCTGGCGTCGAATCGCGCCGCGGCGTGGCGCCATCGAAATCGCCCGTCGTAGAGCTCGAGCGGTCGCAGCCAGCCACGAAGCGTGACTTGATCTCCGGCATCGAGGATCGCAACTCGAGGCGCGGCTTCGTCCTCGGCTACGACGAGCACGATCCGCCCGTCCGCATTGCGCCACCGACCGTCGGCGAGTCGTGCTCGTTCGAGTCGAACGAGCACCTGAGTCGAGAAACGCGTGCCGTCTGGGTCGTCGATCAGGTTGCCCTGGATGGTGGCATCGGCTCGTTCGGCGACGGCCGGGGCGAGCGGCCAGTCGTTGAGCCGGTGCAACGCGCGTTGAGTCAGCGCGGCACCGAGGATCGCCACGATCACGAGGACCACGACGACCCGGCATGCCGACGGGCGAAGCAGCGCGGCGATCACCGCCAGCACCGCAAGTGTCGCGAATGTTGGCGCGCCCGGAACCGAGCCGAGGTTCTCGCCCGCGCCCATCCCCACCACGAGCGCGGTGAGGATTGCGAATGGTCCGGCCCTGGTCCGGTCTCGGATCACACGACGACGCGCTCGCGGAGGTCAGCGAAGCGCTTCTCGCCGATGCCGCGAACGTCGCGCAGCTCGTTGACAGACCGGAAGCCACCGCGACGCTCCCGCTCTTCGAGGATCGCAGCCGCGAGCACCGGTCCGATGCCGGGGAGCTCTTCGAGCTGCGCGGCCGTCGCGGTGTTGAGGTTGAGCAATCCGCCGGTGATCTCGCCCGAGGAGCTCGACTCGAGCGTCGGATCGACGGCGCCGGCCTCGCCCAGGCGTGGCACCAGCACGCGCTGGCCGTCGGCGACCTTCGCCGCGAGATTGAGCCGGTCGAGATCGGCGTCGGGCAGCGCGCCCCCAGCGGCCTCGACCGCGTCGATCACGCGTGACCCGGCCGGGAGCTCGGCGACTCCGGGGCGCGTGACTGCTCCCGCCACATGGACCACGACCGCGTCGCGCCGTGCGGTCGTGGCGACCGGGTTCGATCGCGGACGCGGTCGACGCTCCGATGCGACCGATCCTGGCGAGGCCTCATCGCCGCCACCCGAGACACCGACGCGGTACCAGACGACTCCGGCAATCACGGCCACGATCACCAGCGCGATCACACCGAAGCGCGCGTCCGCCCTCCACTCGTCGATCCGGTCTCGCAACAGGTCGAGACCACTCCCCATCCGCGGTCGGGGCAGCATTCGACGTCGATCGCCGTCTTCACCCCAGAACTTCGGGTCAGGCGTGAGGTGATCATCCGGAGGCGCGCCACCAGGGCGGCGTACGGCGGGGCGCGGGACTCCCGCACTCGCGCGGGGTGGGGTCGACTCGGGCACAAGAACCTCCGGGCGCGTGGCGACAACCGGAGGAAGTGCGGGGAGGCGCGGCCGTGAGGACCAACCGGAACCCTACCCGGGCCGGGTCGGGCATTGCCCAGTCAGCTGACGACGAAGTTCACGAGTCGACCGGGGACCACCACCACCTTGCGAATCGTGGCTCCGGCAAGCAACGCGGCGATGCGCGGCTCGTCGCGAGCGGCGTGCTCGAGCGCGTCGTCGGTGCTGCCGGCTGGCACGGTCACCTGGGCCCGCACCTTGCCGTTCACCTGCACCGGAACCTCGATCTCGTCGTCGACGAGCATCGCCGAGTCGGGCTCGGGAAAGGGCTCATACGCGACTGACGAGTCGCGCCCCAGCCGCTGCCAGAGCTCCTCCCCCACATGGGGAGTGAGCGGGGCCAGCATCAGCACCATCGGCTCGACGACCTCGCGCGGCGCCGACCCGCCGTCGGCAACGACCTGGGTGAGGCGGTTGTTGAGCTCGAAGAGACGGGCAATGGCGGTGTTGAACTTGAGCTCGGCCATGTCGTCGCGCACAGCGGCAATCGTCCGGTGGAGGAGCTGAAGGGTCTCGTCGTCGGCTCGTTCGTCGGAAAGCCGTATCTCGCCGGTGTCCTCGTCGACGACGTTGCGCCAGAGGCGCTGCAGGAATCGATGGACGCCAATGATGTCGGTGGTGCTCCACGGGCGGCTGGCATCGAGCGGCCCCATGAACATCTCGTAGAGACGCAGCGTGTCGGCGCCGTAGTCGCGGTAGATGTCGTCGGGAGCTACCGAGTTCTTCCGGCTCTTGCCCATCCTCCCCATCGAGCGCTCGACCTCGTGCCCCTGATGGAAGAACCGGCCGTCGCGCTCCTCGATCTCGGATGCCTCGACGTAGACCCCGCGCTCGTCGGTGAACTCGTATGCCATGATCGTTCCCTGGTTGAACAGTCGGAAGAACGGCTCCGCGGTCGACACGTGACCGAGGTCGTAGAGCACCTTGTGCCAGAAGCGCGCGTACAAGAGGTGCAGGACCGCGTGCTCGGCACCGCCGACATAGAGGTCGACCCCACCCGACGGCATCCAATACCGCTCGACCGCGGCGTCGACTAGCGCGTCTTCGTTGGTCGGATCGAGGTAGCGCAAGTAGTACCAACACGACCCCGCCCATTGCGGCATGGTGTTCGTCTCGCGGAGGTAGCCCTTCGGGCCGTCGCCGAGGTCGAGCTCCACCTCGAGCCACTGCTCGGCGCGGGCCAGCGGCGGCGCCGGATCGCTGCCGGCGTCGTCGGGGTCGAGGGCCGCGGGCCGGAAGTCCCCGAGCTCGGGCAGCTCGACGGGGAGCATCGACACATGGATTGCGCGGGGCAACCCGTCCTCGCCGTAGACGATGGGGAACGGCTCGCCCCAATAGCGCTGGCGGCTGAACAACCAGTCGCGCAGCTTGTACGTGACCGTCGGCTCACCGAAGTCGTGCTCGACCAGCCACTCCGAGATCTTCTTCTTCGCAGCGTCCACGTCGAGCCCGTCGAGGAGCCCGCTGTTGATTGCAGGCCCGTCGCCCAGGTACGCCTGGCCGTCGAAGCCCTCGGGTGGCTGCACGGTGCGCACGATCGGCAGCTCGAACTCCTCAGCGAACTCCCAGTCGCGTTCGTCCTGACCCGGCACCGCCATGATCGCCCCGGTGCCATAACCCATCAGCACGTAGTCGGCGATGAAGACCGGGATGTCCTCTCCCGTCAGCGGGTTACGCGCGAACGCGCCGGTGAACACTCCGGTCTTCTCGCGACCCTCGTCCTGGCGCTCGAACTCCGACTTCTGCCCGGCGAAGGCGCGGTACTTGGCCACCGCTTCGGCTGGCGCCACATCGACCCCGAACGGACCCCGCCACCGCGCTGGCGTGTTCGGTGGCCAGTCGGCCGGCGCGATCGCGTCGACGAGCGGATGCTCGGGCGCGAGGACCATGTAGGTCGCGCCGAAGACCGTGTCGGGGCGCGTCGTGAACACCTCGATGGCGTCGGCCTGCCCCTCGATCGGGAAACGGATGGTCGCGCCCACACTCCGCCCAATCCAGTTGCGCTGCATGAGCTTGATCGGCTCCGGCCAGTCGACCAGGTCGAGATCGCCAAGCAGTCGGTCCGCGTACTTGGTGATGCGCAGCTTCCACTGCTTCAAGGGCTTCTTGAACACCGGGAAGTTGCCGCGGTCGCTCCGCCCATCGGCCGTGACCTCTTCATTGGCCAGCACGGTTCCGAGGCCGGGGCACCAGTTGACGACTGCCTCTTCCAGGTAGGCCAGCCGGTACGAGTCGACAACCTCCCGCCGGGCGCGGTCGTCGAGGTCGGACCACGGCCGGGCATCGGGATTGGCATCGCTCGTCGGCGCACGCTTGCCGGCGTCGAAGTCGGCGACGAGTTCGGTGATCGGGCGTGCCCGGTCAGCGTCAGTGTCGTACCACGACTCGAACATCTGCAGGAAGATCCATTGCGTCCAGCGGTAGTACGAGATGTCGGTCGTGGAGACACCGCGGCGCGGATCGTGCCCGAGCCCGAGCGAGCGGAGCTGGCGGCGCATGTTGGCGATGTTGTTCTCGGTCGCCGTGCGTGGGTGCTGGCCGGTCTCGAGCGCGTACTGCTCGGCCGGGAGGCCGAACGCGTCGTACCCGAGCGCGTGCAGGACGTTGCGGCCGTTCATGCGCTGGAAGCGCGCGTACACGTCCGTGCCGATGTAGCCGAGCGGATGCCCGACGTGCAGACCTGCACCACTCGGGTACGGGAACATGTCGAGCACGTAGAGCTTCGTCTTGTCCTTGGCCTCCTCGAAGCCTTCCGAGAGCGCGCCGGTCGGATTCGGAGCCCAGAAGGTGTGGTGCTCCTCCCAGTGATCCTGCCACTTCGACTCGATCTCGTTCGCAAGCCGCGCGGTGTATCGGTACCGCGGCGCGGCGTCGTCACTCATCGCGGCGAGCGTAGCGAGGGGTCGCGGGTATCGTGTGCGTGTTCGGGCCTGTGGCTCAGTCCGGTAGAGCACCTCCATGGCATGGAGGGGGTCGAGGGTTCAAGTCCCTCCAGGTCCACCTCGAACTACTTTGCGTCAACCCGGCTTCTCGAGCTTCTCGAGGAACTCGCGCACCGGGGCGAAGCCGAGCAGGCGCACTCGGAAGAACTCGCTGACGATCTCAGAGCACCGTTCGCTGACTTGCGAGAGAACCTCGGGCCATGACGCCGACCCCTTGCCTGCGCCCATCGCCTCTTCGCGGAGCTTGCTGAGCGCGGCGAGCAGCTCGGTCTCTTCTTCGCCCTCCGTCACTTCGGCGATGGCTTCGGCGACGACATCGAGCTGATGCAACACGGTGTCACGGTCGATCCCGGATGTCGGGTCGAGAGCCACGTCGGCCGCTTGAAGAAGGCCGGATACCTGGTACAACTTCGCCGACGGCTCGTCGAACAGCTCACGCACGAACGCGGCGGCTTCGAGCTGGTCGGAAACTCGGAACAGGTTATACAGCCGCTTCGCGGCCTTGCCGTAGCTCGGCGACTCTTGCGTGTAGTGGTACACCTGTTCGCGCATGATGTCCTGGTACTTCGAGCGCGCGCCGGGTGCGATGTGCTGCGCGAGCCGTGCCACGAGGTCGATCGCACCCAGTTCGAGGTAGATCTCCTGGACCAGGGGATCCACGGAGCCATCCAAGGCTTGAATCGCTCCGTTCGGATCCTCCCAGCTGGCGTCCACCACATTGCTTGCGAGCGCGATCCGGCCTTCCTCGCGCTCGGCGATGATCCATCCCAGGAAGAGCCAGCCAGTGCCGACCTCCATGTCATCCCACTTGTACGTGCGCGTCCCGCCCGCTTCGGCCTGGACCGTGATGGTGCCCCTCGCGACGTCCTCCGTCGTCCAGTCCACCGAGTCACCGGCCTTCTTCTTGTGGCCGCGTTCGATGACCGGCTCCGGGTACGAGCCGACGTCGACGGTGAGCAGCACGATGTCGGGCTGGCTCGCCGCTCGCAGCGCGGTCTCGCGCAGGATCTCGCGCAGGATCTTCTTTGCCTCCTGCTCGTCCTTCGCCTGGATGTGCACGCGCTCGAAGAAGTCGGCATCGCCGGGAAACACCTGCACCTTGCCCTGCGCTGCGCTGCCGGCGATCGAGATCGCCGACTCGACGCCGGGTCGCGGTTCGAGCCGCACATGGGGCACGAGGCGTCGGAACCGCTCGAGGTCATCAGTATCGAAATCGAGCAGCGACACGCGGTCGCCGAAGATTCCCGTTCCGACGTCAGCGGTGATCTGATCGGCGTTGTCGTTGGAGCTGACGGCCAGCATCCATTTGCGGGCCGCCTCGGCGTCGGCTTCGACACCCAGTCGCTGTGCTGCGGTGATCGCGTCGTCCTGGCCAGGGTCGCTCATGCCGCGGAGCCTACGCCGATGCATAGATTGGCTGAAACGGTGCAATCGCTCCGAGGGATCCGGAGTTGGCTCCGTAGACTCGCCGCTCATGATCGGGATCGTCGACTACCGGGCTGGCAACGCGCCAAGTGTCGGGTACGCCTTGGCGCGACTCGGGATCGAGCACGAGCTCGTGACCACGGCCGAGCAAGTCGCTGCTTCGGATCGCATCGTCCTGCCGGGCGTCGGGGCGGCTCGAGCGACGCTCGACTCGTTGTCCGAGTCGGGTCTGCTCGAGAGCCTCACGTCGCGCGTGCAGGACGACCGCGTGCCGTTCCTCGGCATCTGCATCGGGCTCCAGATCCTGTTCGACCACTCGGAAGAGAGCGATACCCCTGGCCTCGGCTGGGTTCCCGGTCGCGTGCGTCAGTTCCCGGCTACGGCGCGCGTCCCTCAGATCGGCTGGAACGCCGTGCGGGTTCGCCGCGCGCACCCACTCACTGCGGACTTCCCCGACGGCGGGCACTGCTATTTCGTCAACTCGTACTACGCGGTGCCCGACGACGACCATGACGTCCTCGGAGACACCGAGTACACACTCGAATTCTGCTCGATCGTCGCGCACGACAACATCGTCGCTACGCAATTCCACGCCGAGAAGAGCGGCCCGATTGGCCTCGGCCTCCTCGCCGCGTTTGCGCGTTGGGACGCGGCGTGCTGACGAAGCGGCTGATCGCGTGCTTCGATGTGATCGACGGGCGCGTCACCAAGGCCCAGCAGTTCCAGGACAACATCGACGTCGCCCCGGCCGAGGAACTGGCGCAGCGCCTCTACGAGGACCAGATCGACGAGATCGTCTTCTACGACATCACCGCGAGCGCGCAACGCCGAAAGATCGACCTCGACACCGTTCGCCGCGTCGCGCAGCACGTGTTCGTTCCGTTCACAGTCGGTGGCGGCATCCGCTCGGTCGACGACATGTTCGAGGTGCTCAAAGCCGGAGCCGAAAAGATCAGCGTGGACTCGATGGCCGTCCGCAACCCCGACATCATCCGACAGGGAGCCGAGGCGTTCGGCCGTCAATGCGTCGTCCTGAGCACGCAAGTGAAGCGGGTCGGCGTTCGAGACGGACTCCCGAGCGGGTACGAGGTGTTCATCGACGGCGCCCGAGAGGCCACGGGCATGGACGCGCTGGACTGGGTTCGGCGCGGTGAAGAGCTCGGCGCGGGCGAGATCGTCGTGAACAGCATCGATCGTGACGGCACCGCCTCCGGCTACGACCTCGGCATCACGAGCGCGGTGGCAGACGCCGTCAACGTGCCGGTCATCGCATCCGGTGGCGCCGGCAACGTCGACCACATCGCCGACGGGATGACGAAGGGCAAAGCGCAGGCAGCGATCATCAGCTCGATCCTGTACTCGCCTCGCTTCGAGCGGAACCCAGGCGTGCGGGAGCTGAAAGACGCGCTCGTCACACGCGGCGTGCCAGTTCGGCCCTACCTCGACGCTTGAGGAACCGGGGCGGACTCCACCGCGATCGGCACTCGCGGGGCGTCGGCCCAGAGGCGGTCGAGGTCGTAGTACGTGCGGGTTGCTTCGAGGAACACGTGGACGACGACGTCGGCGTAGTCGAGCAGCACCCACGTGGCGTCGGCGAGCCCCTCGACACCAATCGGACGCGAGCCGTCGTGCTCGCGCATCACGTCCTCGACCTCGTCCACGATCGTGCGCACTTGGCGTGTGTTCGAAGCGCTCACCAGCACGAAGTAGTCGATGATGCTGATGATCTCGCCAACTTCGAGGACCGCGATGTCTTCGCCCTTCTTGGCGGCGGCAGCACCTACGGCAATGAGTGCACGATCACGCGCGTCGGATTGCGAGCTGCTCAAGCGGCTCGCCATCCCGTCGTCATCGCCCGCCAGTGTAGAGGCCGCGTTCCTCGATGGCGCTCACGACGGCCGTGGGCACGAGACCGTCGATCGGGCGACCCTGAGCAAGCCGGTCGCGCACGTCGGTGGACGACACCTCGAGCCGCGGGATCGGCAGGTGCTCGACGTTCCATCCGCGTCCGGGTGGCTCCGCATGCTCGCCGTCTCGTTCGATCACCACGATGGTCGCGAGTGACCGCGTGTCGTCAAGCCGCTTCCACGTCGTCATGTTGGCGACTGCGTCGGCACCGAGCAGCAGGAACAGCTCGCGCCCGGGCGCGACGAGCACCTCCAACGTGTCCGCCGTGACCGAGGGTCCGGCGCGCTCGACTTCGAGCGCATTGGCCTCGAGTCCCTCGACGCCAGCCACGGCGAGCTCGACGAGCGCAAGTCGGTCCGCGGCCGACGCGACGACGCGACCGCGCTTCTGCCAGGGATCGCCAGCCACGACGAAGAGCACCCGATCGAGGCGCAACGTCGCCCGAGCGTCGACGGCAGCGACGACATGCCCTGCGTGGACCGGGTCGAAGGTGCCGCCGAGCACGCCCACGCGCTCGCTCCGCTCGGCCACCGCGGCAGTGTACGGGGCGCGCTTTGGGTTCATCTTCCGATCACACGCCGGAAACGCACCGGGCCTAGCCTCGCGATCCGTGAGCGACGAGGCGGCGAACCTGCTGGTTCGTGTCTGGCTGCCCGACCGCCCTGGCGCGCTCGGACTGGTCGCGTCCCGGATTGGCTCAGTTGGTGGCGACATCGTTGGCATCGACGTGCTCGAACGTGGGAACGACATCGCGGTTGACGAGTTCGCGGTGCTGCTCCGGGACGAGGCCCTCGTGGACCTGCTCGTCCGCGAGATCGAGCAGGTCGACGGCGCGTCGGTCGAGGAGGTTCGACTCGTCGAGGCGTTTCCCGACCCTCGTCTCGACGCGCTCGAGTCGGCCGCCCTGCTGTGCGAGGCCGGCTCCGTCGACAGCCTCCAACAGACGTTGCTCGCGCACACGCGCCGCGAGTTCCTCGCAGATTGGACGGCCCTCGTCAATGACGGTGCGGTCGTGGCGGCGAGCGGCGACGCGCATCCGCCACCGGAGCTTCTCGCCGCGCTGGCAGCCGGGACGACCGCGTCACCACGGGTCGCGGACGGAACCACCGGTCCCGAGGACCTGGCGGTCGCCGCGCTCGTCGACCACGCATCGACGTTGCTGGTGGGTCGCGCCGGGCACCCGTTCCGCCGGCGCGAGCGCGTTCAGCTCCTCGCGCTCGCCCGGATCGCCGACCGCGCCTGGACCCTGCTGCGCGACTGACGAGAGCGCTCAGCCCTCGGCGATCGTGGTGACGAAGCGCTCGAGCTGGCGCAGGTTGCGGCACTCGTAGACGCCGTCGCAGTGCGGCGCGTACTCGGCGATCACGGAGTCTCCGGTGTCCCAGTAGCCACGCGGCTCCGGGTTCAGCCAATAGAGGTGCTTGGCGCGCTTGCGCAGCGCGTCGAGCACCCACGCTTGGGGTGCGTGGTAGTTGTTGCGCGCGTCACCGAGGAGGATGATCGACGACTTCGGCGTGATCTCCTTGAGGTGGTTGTTATGGAACACCTCGAGGGCATGTCCGTAGTCGGAGTGACCGTCGACCCACACCACGTCGGCCTCGGTGTTCACCCGGTGCACCGCCTCGGTGACGTCATCGGACTCCTGGAAGAAGCGCGTGACCTCATCGATGCCATCGATGAACACCCACGAGCGGACTTTCGAGAACTGGCTCGCCATCGCGTAGACGAACTGCAGTGTGAAGCGGGCAAAGCTCGCGACCGACCCCGAGATGTCAGCCACGACCATGATCTCGGGCTTCGAAGGGTGAGGGTTGCGGAACTTCGGTTCGGCCGGCACTCCGCCGTACGAGAGCGACGCTCGCACGGTGCGCCGGAAGTCGAGATGGCCCCGATGCCGGCGCCGACGGCGCTGCGCGAGGCGCGCGGCGAGCGTCCGGGTCAGCGGATAGATCGCCCGCTGGAGCGCGAGCATCTCGTCGCGCGACGCGTGCATGAAGTCCACATCTTCGGGCAACGGCTTGCGGAGCGTCCGCGCCATCGCGTCGACGCCCCGATCGGCGACCAAGCGTCGCCGGATCTCGGCCTCGACCAGCTCCCGCAATGTTCGGAGGCGATCGTCGAACTCCTC
Organism: Acidimicrobiia bacterium; assembly: GCA_040881685.1. Lineage (NCBI taxonomy): Bacteria > Bacillati > Actinomycetota > Acidimicrobiia > Acidimicrobiia bacterium. The sequence goes on from JBBECS010000003.1 coordinate 63,618, forward strand.
CCGCTGCAACCGCTGCGCGAGCTCGTCTTCCGGCACCGCGCCGGCTTCCTGGGCTCGCCCCATGAGTCGGGCACCGAGATCGTCGAGGTCGAGCTGGCGCAGCGTCCGGTAGAGGTAATACGTACCGCCGACCGGCCGGCCCGGCTCCATCCCGGCGAACGCGCTGACCGCCATCGCCGCGAGCCGGCGCAACTCGTCACGGTCCATCGACATGAGCGCTTCGAGGAGCATCGCCGCGAGCTCTTCTCGCGACATGTCGCTACCGGCACCACCACCGGACGCCTCGTTGGCAAGCGCCTCCCAGAGCTCGTCGTCGACCCCGCCTTCACCGTCGACTCCGGGTGAGTACAGCGAGAAGTACACGTCGAAGACCGTTTCGAACGCGTTCCAATGGTGATGATGCTTCACGAGGGTGGCGCCGAGGGCGGCTTTGAAGATGTCACGGTCGGCGATCTGCACATGCTCGACCGCGCGCATAGCGTCGAGGTTCTCGGTCATCGAGACGGGCAGCCCCGCGGCCCGGAGCTCGTGCACGAAACCCTGCAAGACGTCCAACATGTCAGGACCTCGCGGCGGTGGGCTCCTCGGGCACGAGTTCCTTGCGCGCCTTCGTGATGTCGCTCTGGTACTTGAGCAAGACGTGCAACGTGTCGCCGATGACCTCCGGCGAGATCTCCTTCTTGCCCAGGTAGAGCAGCGTGCGCGCCCAGTCGATCGTCTCGGAGATCGAAGGTGCCTTCTTCAGCTCGAGCTCACGGATCGAACGCACAACCCGAGCGACCTGCTCGGCGAGCTCATCGTCGATCTCGGGCACGCGAACGCGAACGATGTCCTTCTCGCGCTCGAGGTCGGGGTAGTCGACGTGGAGATAGAGACACCGGCGCTTCAGCGCCTCCGACAGCTCGCGCGTGTTGTTCGACGTGAGGATGACCACTGGGATCTGGTTGCCCTTGATCGTGCCCAACTCCGGGATCGACACTTGGAAGTCGGAGAGCACCTCGAGCAACAACGCCTCGGTCTCGATCTCGACGCGGTCCACCTCGTCGATCAGCAGCACGATCGGCTCTTCGGCCCGGATCGCCTCGAGCAGCGGTCGCGTGAGCAGGAAAGGCTCCGAGAAGATATCGCTCTCGACCTCGCTCCAGCTCGTCTCGTGCTCCCGGTCGGATTGGATGCGCAGCAGCTGCTTCTTGTAGTTCCACTCGTAGAGCGCCTTGGACTCGTCGAGGCCCTCGTAGCACTGGAGGCGGATGAGCCGCGCGCCGGTGCTCTGCGCGATCGCCTTGGCCAGCTCCGTCTTTCCAACGCCGGCAGGACCCTCGACCAGCACCGGCTTCTCGAGCCGGTCGGCGAGGTACACCACCCCCGCGATGTTGTTGTCGGAGAGGTAGTCGACGCCTCGGAGACGCTCGATGACCTCGGGGACCGATTCGAAACGGTTCGCCACGCTGCTCCCTACTCGCGGATCTGACCGTCGCCCCACACGACGTACTTGTACGTCGTGAGCTCGCGCAGACCCATCGGGCCGCGCGCGTGTAGCTTCTGGGTGGAGATTCCGATCTCGGCGCCGAGCCCGAACTGCTCACCGTCGGTGAAACGTGTGGACGCGTTGACGATCACGACAGCCGCGTCGACTTCGTCGGTGAACCGTCGGGCCGCATCGACGTCCTCGGTCAGGATCGCCTCGGTGTGACCGGTGCCGAACTGGTTCACGTGGTCGATCGCGGCGTCAAGATCGGCGGCGACCGCGACCGTGAGCTTCAAGTCGAGGAACTCCTGCCCGAAGTCGGCGTCGGTTGCGGGTGCCATGTCCGACCACCTGGCGCGTGCTCCGTCGTCGCCGAGCAGCTGGACGCCGCGTTCGGCCAAGGCGGCGCACACCCGCGGCAGGAAGACGTCAGCGACTGCCTCGTGAACCACGAGGGACTCCGCCGCGTTGCAGACGCTCGTGCGCTGGGTCTTGGCGTTGAGGACGATCTCGAACGCCTCGTCGAGGTCTGCGGCCGCATCGACGTACACGTGACAGTTGCCGTCGCCGTCGATCACGACGGGGACGGTCGCGTGCTCGCGAATGGTCCTGATGAGGTCGGGCCCACCGCGCGGCACGAGGCAGTCGATGAAATCGGTCAGTTGCATCAGGCGCAACGCGGCGTCGTGGTCGACATCGTCGACGGCGATGACACCGTCTTCCGGCAGGCCGACCTTCTGCAACGCGTCGCGCAGCACTTCGGTAATGGCGAGGTTCGAGCGCAGCGCCGTCCCGGATCCACGCAGCAGCGCGGCATTCCCCGATTTCAGACACAGACCTGCGGCGTCGCTCGTGACGTTCGGGCGATTCTCGTAGATGATCGCGATCACGCCGAGGGGCACACGGACACGCTCGATCCGCAGCCCGTTGGGGCGACGCCAACCGTCGAGCACCTCGCCTACCGGGTCGGTGAGGGCCGCGACGTTCCGAAGCCCGTCCGCCATGCCGACGAGACGCTCCTCGGTGAGCCGCAAACGGTCGAGTGGGCCCGCGTCCACGCCGTCGGCCGCGGCTGCATCGAGGTCGGCCGTGTTGGCCGCGAGCACGTCGGGGGCTCGCTCGAGCAGCAGGTCGGCCGCGGCGAGGAGCGCCGCGTTCTTGTCGTCGGTGCCAGCGCCGGCCATCCGGCGGCTCGCCACCTTCGAACGGCGCGCGAGCTCGTCAACGGACGTCGGCATGAGCAATCAGTGTACCGGCGAGGTTCTCAGCGCCCTTGTGGAAACAGGATTTGCGGGTGGGGCGAGGCCGCGCCATCACGGGCGTGCCGCCGGCGGCGGCCTCGCACCCCCCGCGCACGCGTCGACCGTCTGGAGCCCCCCGATGCGGGTGGCCCTCCCCCCGTCGGTCGACGACGAGCGTGGCGGGAAGTCTGCCCACCTGGCGCGGGGAGGGCAAGCCCTCCCCGCTACGGGAGAACCACCAGGTCGTCTTTGTGGATGGCCTCGGTTGGGGATCCGTCGGGCAGATCCTTCGTCTTCTTGCCCGCGGCGCTGGCCAAGGCTTGGGACGAGTAGCGGGTGATGCCTTTGGCGAATGGCCGGCCGTGCACGTCGGAGACTTCGACGGCGTCGCCAGGATCGAAGCGGCCTTCGACCGCGGTGACCCCGGCCGGCAGCAGTGAGCGGTTGTCGTCACACAACGCCCGCTTGGCGCCGGCGTCGACGAGCACTCGGCCGGTGGCGCCGCGGGCGAAGGCGATCCAGAGCTTGCGGCTCGGGAGACGATCAGCTCGTGGGTGCACCGCGGTGCCGACGGCGCGCCCTTCGATGGCATCCGGCACCACGCCGGAGATTTCGGTGGCCGCGATGACGACCCGCACACCTGACCACGCGGCGATCTTGGCTGCTGCGAGCTTGCTCGCCATGCCACCGCTCCCACGCACCGTTCCCGCTCCACCGGCAACCGCCTCGAGCGCGGCGTCCACTTCAACGATCTCCTCGATCAGCGACGCTTCCGCGTCGAGGCGCGGATCTGCCGTGTGGAGACCTGTCGTGTCTGTGAGCAGCACGAGCACGTCGGCGCTCACGAGGTTCGCGACCAGCGCCGCCAATCGGTCGTTGTCACCGTAACGGATCTCGTCATCCGCGACCGTGTCGTTCTCGTTCACGACTGGTACGACCCCGAGATCGAGCAAGCGTCGCAACGTTGCGCGCGCGTGCAGGTACTGGTCACGCTCACCGAAATCATGCGCGGTGAGGAGGACCTGGCCGCTCACGAGCCCGTATCCGGCCAGCACGGTGCCGAGCCGCTCCATCAGGCGAGGCTGACCAACCGCGGCCACGGCTTGCAGGACGCCGACGTCGGTCGGTCGTTCGAGCATGCCCAGCACTGGGAGCCCTGCCGCGATGGCGCCGGAGCACACGAGCACGACCTCGTGACCGCGCTCTCGGGCGATAGCAACTTCTCCGCACAGCTTCGCCACCGAGGCATCGTCGAGCTCACCGGTCTCAGCCGTGATCGAGGACGTGCCCACCTTGACCACCGCGGTCACGCCCATCCCTACTGGAACCCCTCGACGTACTCGAGCTCCACCTTGCCGATGCGCACGGCGTCGCCTTCCTGAGCGCCGGCTCTCGCCAGCGCGCGTTCGACCCCCATGCGACGAAACCGGTGGTGCACATACGCCAGCGCTTCGGCGTTGGTGAGATCGGCCATCGCCACAATTCTCTCGGCCGCGCGGCCTTCCACGCGCCATGCACCGTCGTCGTCCCGGACAAGGGAGAAGCCGTCTTCTGCGGGGCGGAGCACCACGAAGCCCTCGCGCTCGGGCTCGACGGCACGCGCTTGCTCGACCATCTCCCCAAGCGTCCCCATGAGCTCGTCGAGGCCGTCGTGCGTCACCGCGGAGATCCGGCGACCATCGAACGGGACCTGCGCGACGTCGGCCTTCGTGCCCACGACGAGGCGGGGGCGAGTGAGGAGCTCGGGTTGGTAGCGCTCCAACTCCCCGATCAGCACCCGCTCCTGTTCCTCGGGTGTGTGCCCCTCGGCGCTCGCGAGGTCGAGCAACAGCACGAGCACACGCGCCCGCTCCACGTGCCGCAGGAACTGGTGGCCGAGCCCGCGGCCCTCGGCCGCACCCTCGACGAGGCCGGGGATGTCGGCGAGCACGAGCTCGCGCCCGTCGCGTCGAACCACACCAAGGTGCGGCTCGAGCGTCGTGAACGGATAGTCGGCGATCTTGGGCTTGGCCGCGCTCACGCTCGAGATCAGGGTGGACTTGCCCGCGTTCGGGAAGCCGACGAGTGCCGCGTCAGCGAGCAGCTTCACCTCGAAGCGCAGCCAGCGCTCCTCGCCGTATTCGCCCTGCTCGGCAAACCCCGGTGCGCGACGCGCGTTGGACAGGAAGCGAGCGTTGCCGCGACCTCCGCGGCCGCCCTGCGCGGCCACATAGGAGTCGCCATGGCCCACGAGGTCTGCGATCGGCGTGCCATCGCGGTCTCGGATCATCGTGCCCTCGGGCACGGTGACGACCAGATCGACACCGCGCTTGCCGTGGCGCTGCTTGCCCGCGCCGTGCTTCCCCGAGTCCGCCCTTCGGTGTGGGTGGTCACGAAAGGAGAGGAGCGAAGCGGTGTTGCGGTCGGCCCGCACGATCACGTCACCGCCCTTGCCACCGTCACCCCCGTCAGGCCCGCCCTTCGGCACGTGCGCCTCACGCCGAAACGACATCGCGCCCGCGCCCCCATCCCCCCCGCGCAGATTGACCTGGACCTCGTCAACAAACGAAGACTGCGCCATGTGACTCAGGAAACCACAATCTTGCGTCGCTGCACCGGAACTATTGCGGCGCAGCGACGCAAATTTGGTGATCTATGCAGGCCTCGTGACATCGACGAGCTTGCGGCCGCGGCGGCGGCCGAACTGCACGACGCCGTCGGCGGTTGCGAACAGGGTGTCGTCTCCACCGCGACCAACATTCTCACCCGGGTGGAACACCGTGCCGCGCTGGCGAACGATGATCGCGCCGGCGCGCACCTCCGTCCCCGAGTGCACCTTGACGCCGAGCCGCTGCGCGGCGGAGTCGCGCCCATTGCGGGATGAGGCTGCGCCCTTCTTCTTCGACATCTCAGTCTCCCGATTCCGCTCTCGGTGCCTGCGTCGCAGGATACCTGCGCCGCGGGCGCTCGCCTCTAGCCCGGGGTGATCTCGGTGATCTCGAGCAGCGAGTAGTGCTGCCGGTGACCCCACCGGCGCCGGTTGTTCGACTTGGGCTTGTACGTGAAGCCGTTGATCTTGGGCCCCTTGGTCTCTTCGACCACTCGAGCCTTGACGGTCGCCTTGCCCAGCTGGCTGGGGGACGCGAGCACCTTCTTACCGTCGACGAGCAGCACGGGTGCCAGCTCGACCACACCACCCGGCTCCGTACCGACGCGCTCGACCTCGACTCGCTGGCCAGCTTCGACCCGGTACTGCTTGCCGCCGGTGCGGATGACTGCGTACATGCGCGTCTGCCTCGCTCGCTAGATCCTGGGGGAACAGGTCATATTACTGCAGCTCCTCGAGTAGGGCCTCGTCGATGATGTAGCCACGGCCGTTGCACATCGAGCAGGTAGCACTGACCGACTCCACGAGGCCTTCGGAGACTCGCTTTCGGGTCATCTCGACCAGCCCCAGCTCCGAGACGTCGAACACCTGCGTTCGCGTCTTGTCACGGGCGAGTGCGTCTCGGAACGCCTTGACGAGGGCATCGCGGTTCGGCCTGATCTCCATGTCGATGAAGTCGATCACGATGATGCCGCCGATGTCGCGAAGCCGAAGCTGGCGAGCGACCTCGTCGGCAGCTTCGAGGTTGTTCCGGAACACGGTCTCTTCGAGGTTGGACTTGCCGACGTTCTTCCCCGTATTCACGTCGACGACCGTGAGCGCTTCGGTGCGCTCGATCACGATCGAACCGCCGGACGGCAGCCACACCTTCCGGTCGAGCGCCTTGAGGAGCTGCTCGTGGACGTGGTGACGCTCGAAGAGTGGGATCCCCTCCTCCTCGGCGTCGTAGTACTCGATGCGATCCGCCAGCTCGGGCGCGATCGCCTCCACGTACGAGTGGATCTCCTCGTACAGCGCGTGATCATCGATCAGGACGCCGCGGTACTCCTTGGTGAACTCCTCACGCAGCAGGCGCGTCACCAGCGGCGGCTCCTGGTACAGCAGCCGCGCGGGCTTCGACCGATCCGCCAACGCGGAGATCTGATCCCACTGCTCGCGCAGCCGGCGCACGTCGCGCTCGAGCTCCTCCGCCGTGGCACCTTCGGCCGCGGTCCGGACGATCAACCCCGCGTCGGGCGGCCGCAGGTCTTCGAGCACGCGGCGGAGCCGCTTGCGCTCGTCGTCGGGGAGCCGCTTCGAGATGCCGTACGTGCTCGGCTGGCTCGGAACCATCACGACGAAGCGTCCGGCGAGGCTCACCTCTTGCGTCAGCCGGGCGCCTTTGGCGCCGATCGGGTTCTTGGTGACTTGCACCACGATCGATTGGCCGTTCTTGAGCAGCCGTTCGATGCGCGGCTGCTTCTCCTCGACCTCATCGGGGTCGTAGGCGACATCGCCGCGATATAGCACCCCGTTCTTGGGCGTGCCGATGTCGATGAAGGCCGCTTCCATGCCCGGCAGAACGTTCTGGACGCGTCCGAGGTAGATGTTGCCGTCGATGGACATCGCCTCGTCGCGCTCGGCGGTGGCGACTTCGTGCTCAACCAGCACCCGGCCCTCGAGGAGCGCGATGTGGGTGTGGCGGTCATCTCGGACGTGTACGCACATGAGATACCGCCCTGCAGGCCGGCCCTTGCGCGTACGCCCGCGCCGGCGGGCGAGCGTCTCCTCGTCGAGATCCTCAAGTGCAACCGCGTCACCGACCCCCAGGTCCGCGTGCACGACGTCGTCGCGCCCGCTTGTCGGGGCGGGCGCCGCGGCGCCCTTGTTGCGGCCGCGGCCACCACGACGGCGGCGGCGTCCGGTCTTGGGCGTTGCTCCGGCCGCCGCTGGCGCCGGACGGCTGTCGCCGATCTTCGGTCGGGCCGCCGTCGGCGTGGTCGCGGGAAGGCCCGCGTCCTCGCGTGCATCCGCGGCAAGGTCTTCCGCAGTCAGGCCGCGGTCTGCGGCCGGGTCGTTCCAGTCCTCGCCAATGCCCTCGCCGGCGGGCGGGCGGGCGCCCGCGGGCTTCCGGCGGTTTCGGCCACCGCGCGAGCCGCGCCGACGGCGCTTACGTGCAGTCGCGTCGCCGTTGGGAGATGTTGCGTCAGGCGATGCGGCGGGTTCCGGCGCTTGGGGTTCCGGGCTCGTCGGCTCGGAGGCCGTCGCCTCCGGAGTGGTCTCGTCGGTCATTGGTCAGTCCTTTGCTCGTCACGCGCAGCCGCGTCGCGGTGCGCGTCGCACGATCGGCTTCCAGCGGTTCCAGCCGCGCGCCGTCGCGTTCGATCCATTGATGGGTCCGGAGCACCCGGTCCTCGCCGACCCCGTCAGCGGGCGCCGCAAGGTCGCGGAGAGCGGTAACAAGGTCGGCAGGTCGAAGGCCTCGGGGTTGTGTGTTGACATCGGCATGCACCACGGGGGTCCCGTCGTCTGCGTGCACGACCAGGCTCCGCAGTGCGGGACGGAGATCTTCCACGACAGTACGCCCTTTGCGCGTCGTCGTGGTCGGGAGTGTGTCGGCGCTCAATACTCGTTCCACAGCTTCGGTGAGGACGGCAGCGTCAACGTCCACCAGTCGGAGCTCGATCTCGACCGCCGTCACCGCCTCTTGGAGCGAGGGTGCGCGTCCCGTGAGGTCGCACGCGCCGGCCACGTCGATGCCGTCAGGCAGCGCCGGCGAGATCCGCGCGGGCAGCGCGTCCACATCGACCGCATCGGCCAGCTCGAGATCGAGGTACTCGGCGACGCTCTCGTGGCCGACACCGAGTGCGAGGCCGAAGCTCACCTTCGGACGCGGCGAGAAACCAAGTGTGAACGCCAGCGGGAGCTGTTCGATGCGGAACGCCCGCTCGAGCGCCCGCGCCACGTCGCGGTGTGACACGAACCTCACCTTGCCGACCTTCGTGAAGCGCAATCGCACCGGGAAGCCCACGTCACCTCTCATCGTCGCGCTCCCTCGCGCGAACGCAACACGACGGGGACGTCGCCGCCCCTGGCGAGGTCCTGGCCGGTGCCCTGGCTCCCTCCCGCTGGGGCCACGGGCGATGCGACGACATGCTCGAGCGCGTAGTCCGTGCATACACCGCAGTCGTAGCAGGGAGTCCAGCGGCAGTCGGGAAGGCCGTGCTCGGCGAGTGCGGCCTGCCAGTCCTGCCACAGGAAGTCGCGGTGCAGCCCGGCGGAGATGTGATCCCACGGCAGCACCTCGTCCGCGGTTCGGTGCCGCGTCACGTACCAGTCGGCGTCGAGGCCCTCTGCTGCCATCGCGTCGACCCAGAGCGAGAAGTTGAAGTGCTCGCCCCACTCTTGGAAGGTGCCGCCAGCTCGCCACACCCGCTCGATGACACGACCGATTCTCCTGTCACCGCGGCTCGCGATGCCCTCGACGAATGTTGCCTCGGGATCGTGCCATCGCATCTGCACACCCGACTTCTTCGGCAGCGCGTCTCGGAGCAGGTGCACCTTGCGTCGCAGCTCATCGACACCGTTCTGCCCGAACCATTGGAATGGTGTGTGAGGCTTGGGCACGAATCCGCCGAGCGACGCCGTGCACGACGCACCCTTCGTGTACCGGCGCCCGATGTCGACGACGTTGCGCGCGAGCTCGGCGATGCCGAGGGTGTCGTCGTCCATCTCTGTCGGGAGACCGGTGAGGAAGTACAGCTTCACGCGCCGCCAACCCTGCGCGTACGCACCTTCGACCGCGGCGTACAGATCAGCCTCCGTGATGAGCTTGTTGATCACCTGCCGCAGTCGCCACGTTCCCGCCTCAGGAGCGAACGTGAGGCCGGTTCGCCGAACCTTCTGGATCTCGCTCGCCAGACCGACCGTGAACGCGTCAACGCGCAGCGACGGCAACGAGAGACTCACGCAGCCGGTGCCCTCCTGGGTATTCACCAGATCGGCCACGAGCCCGTCGATACCCGAGAAGTCGGCGCTCGAAAGTGACGTGAGTGCAACCTCGTCGTAGCCGGTGCGCCGAAGTCCTTCTCGCACCATGGTGCGGACTTGCTCCCACGGGCGCTCGCGCACCGGTCGCGTGATCATCCCGGCCTGGCAGAAGCGACACCCGCGGGTGCACCCGCGGAAGATCTCGACGTTCAACCGGTCGTGGACGACCTCCACGATCGGGACCAGCTGCTGCTTGGGGTACGGCCACTCGCCCAGATCCGCAACGGTGCGCTTGTCGACGACCGCGGGGACGTCGGCGAAGCGAGGCGTGATCGCCCGCAACGCCGGGCCGTCGAACTCCACGTCGTACATCGACGGCACGTACACGCCCGAGATGCCCGCGAGCTCCCTGAGCACGGCCTCACGGCTGGTACGCCCGGCGCGCTTCCAGGCGGCCACCACCTCGGTGATCTCCCCCGCCACCTCTTCGCCGTCGCCGATCACGAAGGCGTCCACGAAGTCGGCGAGCGGCTCGGGGTTGTACGAGCAATGTCCGCCGGCGACGACGATCGCGTGCTCGGGACCGCGCGCCTCGGCACGCACGGGAAGCCCGGCGAGATCGATGCAGCTCAAGAGGTTCGTGTAGACGAGCTCGGCCGAAAGGTTGAACCCCAAGATGTCGAAGGAGCCGGCGTCCCGATGGGTGTCCACCGAGAAGAGCGGCACTCCGTTCGTTCGCAGCTCCGACTCGAGATCGGTCCACGGCGCGTAGGCGCGCTCGGCTGATGCGTCGTCGCGCTCGTTGAGGATCTCGTAGAGGATCTGGAGCCCCTGGTTGGGGAGGCCGATCTCGTAGGTATCGGGATAGACGAGAAGCCAGGAGACTTGATCGGGCCGGTATCCCGGCCGCTGCGATCCCCGCTCCATTCCGATGTAGCGAGCGGGCTTCTCCACCCTGGCCAAAAGAGGCTCGATCCTCGGCCACAGGTCGGTCATTTGCCTCTGCAGTCTACTTCGTGGCCGGGACGGGCTCACTGTGGTGCGGGGGGAGGGATCGCCCGACCTTCGCGCCGCTAGTTGAACCGGTTCGCGTAGACGTTCTGTACGAGGGCCATGCAGGCGCAGCACGTGAGCATGGCCGAGCCGCCGTAGCTCATGAACGGGAGTGGGATGCCAGCGACCGGCATCATGTTGAGCGTCATGCCGATGTTCTCGAAGATCATGAACGTGAACATCGCCAGCACACCCGCGCACACGAGGGTTCCGTAGAAGTCGCGTGCGAGCTGGGCTATTCGCCAGGTCCGCCACAGCACGATGCAAAAGAGGAGGATCAGGGTCCCGGCGCCGAGGAACCCGAACTCTTCTCCCACGGCCGTGAAGATGAAGTCGGTGTGCTGCTCGGGCACGAAGCCGAGGCGGGTCTGCGATCCGTTGAGGTACCCCTGCCCGTCCAGGCCGCCGGCTCCCAGCGCCGCGGTGGCTTGCTTCACGTTGTACGCAGAGCCCTGGGTCGCGTTCTGGGTGTCTTGGAACACGGCGAGTCGGTCGAGCTGATACTCCTGGAGGACGCCCACCTCGATCACCGCATAGATGGAGGTGATCGACAGCAGCCCGAGGATCAAGAGGTACCGACCCCGGACACCCGCGACCGCGAGCAGGCCGATGACGATCGCCATCAGGACCATGTTCGTCCCGAGGTCAGGCTGGAGCTGCACGAGCCCGAGCGGTACCAGCGCCAGCGTGATGATGACGGTCAACCGCCAGGGATCGATGTCACCGCGGTGCTCGTTCACGTAGCCGGCCAGCGCGACGATGAGCCCGAACTTGGCGAACTCCGCAGGCTGCAGCTGGAAGTTGAACGGGAGCTCGTACCACGACGTCGCACCACCCGCCGCCGATCCGATCGGCGTGAGCACGAAGAAGAGTGCCGCGACCGTCAGCACGTACGCGAGCATCGAGAAGTCGCGGAACTTCCGGTAGTCGATGCGCAGCAGCCACACGAACACGCCGATGCCGAGCATCAGCGCCACGGCCTGGCGGGTCACGAAGTAGTACTGGTCGTCGACCCGGTTGCGGCTCGCCGAGTACACCATGAGCAGCCCGAAGATCGCGATCAGCGCGCACGCGACGAGCAGGATCCAGTCGAGACGCCCGGCCAGCTCGGAGTCGGCGAGTGCGCGCCCGGAGCGGTCGGTACCTAGGCCGGCGGCACGCATCGTGCGCCGGTGGTGCCGCTGACGCTCGAGGTGGACGTGCGCCATCTAGCGGTCGCCTCCCGGGTTCTTCGGCGGGATGAGTCGGACCTCGGGTGGATCCTTCTCGCCGGCCAGCGCCTGGATGATTCGCTTGGTGATCGGCGCGGCCACCGAGCCGCCGTTGCCACCCTCCTCGACGAACACGACCACGACGTATTGCGGGAAGTCGGCGGGGTCCGCCCCCTCCGGCGGGTCGGGGTTGACGATGCCGACGAACACCGAGGTGTCCTGCCTGCCGAACACCTCGGCGGTGCCGGTCTTGCCGGCCGCCTGCCACCCCGCGGGCAACGAGATCCCCGAGAAGGCTGGCGCCGCCGTTCCGATGCCGATGACCGCGTTCTTCAGCCCGTTCATGACCAGCTGGCGGACCTCGGGATCGAGGTTGATGTCGCCGAGCTCTTGCGGGGGCAGCTCGCGCAGGATCGACGCCCGGCCCGGAGTGAGGATGCTCTGCGCGAGCCGCGGTTGATAGAGCTTGCCGCCGTTCACGAAGGCCGCATACCCCGCGGCGAGCTGGAGCGGCGTCACGAGCAAGTCGCCCTGGCCGACCGCCAGCGCCGCGCTGTCACCCGGCAGCCACACCCTCGTCGACCCGTCGGAGTTGTTCTTGTTGATGCGGGCCTTGTACCTCTGGTTCGGGATGCGGCCGACGTGTTCGTCGGGGAGACCGATGCCGGTCTTGGTGCCGAAGCCGAAGCGCCGCGCGAGGCGCTGGACCGAATACCCCGTGGCACGATTGCCCTTCTCGAACGCGCGGAAGAAGCGGAAACCCATCGTGTAGAAGTAGACGTCGCTCGAGATCTGGATTGCCGACTCGAGCTTCACGGCGCCGTGGCGCTCTTTGCCCGCGTTCTTGAAAATCTGCTCGTTCGGCGGAACGCCGAACTTGATCTCGCCCTTGTCTTGGATGACTTCCTCGGGATCGATCACACCGGTCTCGAGCCCGGCGAGCGCGGTGAAGAGCTTCCACGTGGATCCAGGTGCGTACTGACCCTGGATGGCCCGGTTGAGCAGCGGGTAGTTGCTCTTCGGATCGTTCAGTGCTTGGTACTTCTCGATGGGGATGCCGTCGGTGAACTCCTGCACGTCGAACGTGGGTGCGGACGCGAGCGCGATGACCGAACCGTCGCTCGCATCCAGCACGACCGCGGCGCCACCCTTCGCGCTGTACGTCTTGAATCGGTCCTTGATCGTCGGGTCGCGAAGACCACTGGCCTTGCGCATTCCTTGCGCGAGTGATTCTTCGGCGACGCGCTGTACGTCGATGTCGAGCGTGAGTTGCACGTCATTGCCGGCATCGGCGGCGTCGTCGCGCAGAACCTGAACGAGGCGACCGCGGCTGTCGACCTCGAGCTTGCGCGCCCGGGGTTTTCCGCGGAGCTCGGTCTCGAAGACTTGCTCGACACCCACCTTCCCGATCACGTCGTCGGGCCCGTATCCCTCTCCTTCGTGCAGCTTCTGCTCGTCCTTGTTCACGGCCCCCACGTAGCCGAGAAGGTGCGAAGCCGGCGACGTGTCCTTGAACACCGAGGGATAGATGAGAGCGATCTCCTTGAAGAGCGGGTACTCGCGGACGCTGCGGCGGACCGCGTCCACCTTCGGGAACATCTCGGGGCGTTCCTTGATGTAGACGAGCGTCTTGTACGCCACGTCGTTCTGGATCGGGACCGGCTGGTACGGCGAGTATCGGACACTGTCGAGGCGCTTGTTGATGTACTTCTTGGTGACCCCGAGCGCCTTGGCCAGGTTCGGCACCATGCGCTTGCGCTCTGCGTCGGTGATCCCGCGCCGTACCTGGATCGTGTTCACGAGGCTGCTCACGACGAGGACCCGGCCGTTGCGGTCGAGGATGCTCCCCCGGACGGCCGTCTCGTGGATGATGCGCACCCGGTTCGCCTCGGTCTGCGCGGCATAGCTCGTGGACGATGCGACCTGGAGGAACCACAGGCGCGCGAAGAGCCCAGCGAACAAGGCCATGACGATGATGCCGATGATGCCGAGGCGGACTCGGCTCTTGGCTTCTGTCACCTCATCCCCGCTCTCGGTGCTGTGCACCAGGCCGCTCGGGCCCCGGCTCCCTGCGGGCCGGCTTACCCGGCCCGCAGCCGGTCGCCTTCGGCGCACGTGAGGTCATGGGACGCGACGAGGCTACCCCTTGAGGATCGGCACGCCCGGGCGGACTTCCTGGTGATTTCCTGTGAGATCACGCACCACCTGCCCCGCTACCAACACGTACCGCACGCCTTCCGATTCGACGCCGGGATTCTCGACGGTCGAACGATCGGCCAGCGTGGCCGGATCGAAGATCGTGAGGTCGGCGTCGGCGCCGATCTGGAGTCGCCCCTTCTTGCGCATCGCCGGAGCACCTGCCTCGGTGAGGCGCGCCGGGAGGATCGTGGCCTTCGCGAGCGCGGACTTCAGGTCGATCACCTCGAGCTCGCGCGTGTACCGGCCGATCGCGCGCGCGAAGCACCCCGTCGATCGCGGGTGGTTACGGTCGCCTGGCTCGAGGATGGAGTCACTCCCGAGCATCACGAAGTCGCTTTGGAGCGCGAGGCGCACATCGGACTCGGGGATCGCGTACGCGGCCGTGAGCTCGTTCTCGCGCTGGTGACTCGCGAAGGTCGACGCCGTGAGCCGCTCGCCGGTGCCGACGATCACGAGATCCTCGTACGAGATGTGGAAGCGCTCTTGCCAACCGTCGTTGAACCGGGCCGAAGCCAGGTAGGTGGCCCAGAAGTCATACGGGTACGTGCACGCGGTGACCTCGATGCCCGCGGCGCGGGCCTCTTCGAGCGTCGCGAGTGATTGCTCCATCGTGTAGGTGCCGCCGGTGCTGATGATGTGCTCGACGTGCACGCGGGCACCGGTCTCGGTCGCGACGCGCAGGATTTCGGCGAGGGTCTCTGCGTTCGTCCCGGGTGAAACGTCGTCCGAATAGCGCCCGTGAAACGTGCACGGCACGTCGTGCTGCTTGGCGACTTCGGCGAGCGCCTTGATCTCGTCGAACGCGACACCGGGCGAGTACTCGGGCTCGAAGTCGACCGCGATGTAGCCGTTGTTCAGGTCCTCGTCGCACATCGCGACGAGCTGATCGATCTGGGTCGACGTCGCCGCATCGTCGATGCTCATGCCCAACGCGACGCTGCGCGTCCAATAGTTGCTGAACGCTCCGCCGTAGTTCGTCGGAGGTCGATCCGCTTCGGAGCCCCACCTCGCGAAGAAGTCCGCCGCGCGCGCCTGGAGGCCATGGAGACCGAGGTTGGTCGTGACGCCGTCGGCGATCTTGTACCAGATGCCATACGAGTTGGGCTCGTAGCTGAGGATGTCGATCCAGCCCGGCGACACGACGAGTCCCGCTGCGTCGATCGTCGCCACACCGGTAAGGCTCGACTCCGAGATCGCCAGCACGGTGCCGTCGTCGATACCGACGTCGGCCACGTAGTCGTAACCAGACTCCGGGTCAATGACCCGCCCGCCACGAACCACGAGCTCGAACGTGTGGCTGGCCTCGGTCGGTATCCTCGTCACACCCGGTATCGACCGAACCCCGCGACGGTTCTTTCCTCCACCGCCGCCGAACGCGCCGACCGCGGCCGCCAGCCCACCGACGACGGTCACCGCTCCTCCTGCCACGAAGGCGCGACGCGTCATGTACGTACGGTGCATTCGCCGGCGCGCCTCGTCGCGCGCTCGACGAGTCGTCGCGTCCGGCACCGGCCGGCGCGGATGCCTGCCCGCGCTCTGCGGACCCTGTCCCGGCGGGACTCCGCCCGGCGGTGGGCCGGTCATGTCCTCATCGCCAGCCCCTGGCGCGGTCGGGATCGTGGTTCGCCCAACGCGCGAAGACAAACACGAGTGGCGCCACGAGGCCGTCGTAGAGCGCGGCGACGATCACGATGCGCACCTGTGTCAGGGTGAAGAAGTCGTCAGAGCCCGCGATCCCTCCAACCACGAGAAAGATCGTCCCACCCACGAGGCCGCCCGCGATCGCGAGCAGCGGGGAGATGCCGCGCACTTCCCGCACGAGACCACCCTGGAACACTCCGAAGAGGTAGCCCGTCAACGCGAAGGAGAGCGCGGAGAGGCCGACCGGTGTGCCCGACAAGAGCATGTCGATGGCCAGACCGCTCGTGAATCCGAAAATCGCGCCGGTCTGCGGTCCCTCCTCATACGCGACCGCCACCGTCGCGATGAGGCAGAGGCTGGGGATCGCGTCGAAGATCCGCATGTGCCTGAACACGGTGTTCTCGAGCACCACGAGTGTGATGACGAGCAGGACCAGTCGAACTCGGCGTAGAACCACGCGTGCTCAGCTGGTCTTGGTCTTGGGTTCGGGCCAGCGCAGCACCTTGACGTAGGTGAGGTCGTCGAGGTCGACGACCGGTCGGATCTTGATCGTCGCCTCGAGGTCCGTCGTCGCCCTGGTGTAGGACTCGATGATGCCGACGGCGATGTCGGGCGGGAAGGCGGCATCGTCGGTGGATGCAGTGAAGACGAACTCGCCCTCGGCGATGCACGTGTCTGGCGAAGAGCTCTCGGTGCACTTCGGCAACGGTGCACCCGTGGGCTCGAAGATCTCGAGGAACTTGAGCAAGACCTCGCGCTCCCCGGTATGGGCCTCGGTGAGGCCGCGCACGTCAGTGTTCTCGAGCCGCACGCCAACACCGATCTCGGGCGAGTCGACGAGCGTGACCGTGGCCAAAGTGCGTGACACCCTGGTGACGCGGCCGACGAGTCCGTTTCCCGCCACCACCGGTTGCCCGACGAACACGCCCGAGCTCGTGCCTTTGTTGATCTCGACCGTGCGCTCGAAGTTGCCGGCCGCTGAACCCACCACACGAGCAGCAATGCCGGTCGCGTCCTCAGCGGTCGGGAGGTCGAGAAGCCGCTCGAGCTCGCCGACCTTCCCGCCCACCGCCCGATCTCGCGAGATCTGCCCTTCGAGCTTGGTAACTCGTCGTCTCAGCTCGGCGTTCTCGTCGCGGAGGCTGCCGTAGTCGGTCAGGCCACCAGCCAGGTCACGCACGGGCGAGAACACGTCCTCGACCACGCTGCGCACTGGAGCGCTCGCGTCACGCACGCCGGTGCGGACCGAGTCGATGACCCCGTTGCCTCGCGAGTCGAGGGTGACGAGCAACAACGAGCTGATGACGATCGCGAGCAGGACCGAGCGATGACGACCCTCTCGCCGATAGACGACCATGAGCGCTCAGCCCTTCCCGCTCTCGACACCGCGCGGGCGGTCAGTCGTCGGGTCCGCTGATCAGCACCTGCCGGAGCACATCGAACTGCTCGAGACACTGGCCCGAGCCGAGCACGACGGTGTAGAGAGGATTCTTCGCCCGTCGGCACGGCATGCCCGTCTCCGCCTCGATCGCGGTCTCCAGGCCGAGCAAGAGGGACCCACCACCCGCGAGCATGATGCCGCGCTCCATCACGTCGGCCGCGAGCTCCGGCGGCGTCTTGTCGAGCGTGACCTTGATGGCGTCGATGACCGCCGCCACCGGCTCCTCGATGGCTTCACGGATCTCTTGCGTCGTGACGGTGACGGTCCGCGGGAGTCCGGTGACGAGGTCGCGTCCGCGGACCTCGGCGTAGAACTCCTCCTCGAGTGGATATGCGCTTGCGATCTTGAGCTTGACCTCTTCTGCGGTGCGCTCGCCGAGGGAGAGCGAGTACTCACGCTTCATGAACGACATGATCGCTTCGTCGAACTCGTCGCCACCGACACGGCTCGACTCGGCCGACACGATGCCGCCCATCGAGATCACAGCGACCTCGGTCGTCCCTCCACCGATGTCCACGATCATGTTGCCTGCCGGCTCGTGGATGGGGAGCCCCGCACCGATCGCCGCCGCCATCGGCTCTTCGATCACCATCACGGGCTTGCGGGCGCCGGCGTACTCGGCTGCCTCCTGCACCGCGCGTCGCTCGACACCCGTGATCCCCGACGGGATGCAGATGACCATTCGGGGCTTGGCCCACCGGTTGCGCTGATGCACCCGCTGGATGAAGTAGCGGAGCATCTTCTCGCAGATGTCGAAGTCGGCGATGACGCCGTCCTTCAACGGGCGGATCGACTGGATGTGGCTCGGGGTC
The DNA here is from genome assembly GCA_040881685.1 of Acidimicrobiia bacterium. Lineage (NCBI taxonomy): Bacteria > Bacillati > Actinomycetota > Acidimicrobiia > Acidimicrobiia bacterium. The sequence goes on from JBBECS010000003.1 coordinate 81,519, forward strand.
CGACCCAGCATCCGCTTCGCCTCGGAACCCACGGCGAGGATGTCGCCCGTGCGGCTGTTGATCGTGACGATCGACGGCTCGTTGAGCACGACGCCCTGGCCGCGGACGTAGACCACCGTGTTGGCGGTGCCCAGGTCGACGGCCATGTCGCGGCCGATGACATTGGAGTACCAGGACGCGCTCATAGAGGGAGAAGCCGGCTGACGGTGACCACGGGACCGTAAGGCTATGTCCTCAGGAGAGGAGTATCCAGCCGACTCTCGGGGCTGTGCGGGCGGCGCCACCGGTCAATTCTCCCAGTGAACATGCCGCTTCTCGCGGCAATCGGCTTAGAGATCCGGGAAGAACCGCGCGATCTCGCGTTCTGCGGATTCGGGGCCATCGGAGCCGTGGACGAGGTTCTCGCCGGTCACGAGCGCCAGGTCGCCACGGATGGTGCCCGGTGCCGCTTCCCGCGGGTTGGTCGCACCCATGAGGCCGCGGACCACCTTCCAGGTGTCGGGTCCGCCCTCCACCACCATCGCAACCAAAGGGCCCCGGGTGATGAAGGCGACGAGCTCGCCGAAGAACGGCTTCTCGCGGTGCTCCTCGTAGTGCTGACCCGCGAAATCGGCGTCGATCGTGCGCAGCTCCATCGCGACCACGCGCAGGGCCTTGCGCTCGATGCGGCTGACGATCTCGCCGACGAGTCGTCGCTCGACGGCGTCGGGCTTGCAGAGGACCAGCGTGCGTTCGCTCATGATCTCCGCTCTCGGCCCTACGGGCCGGGCCGCTCGGGTCCCGGCTCGTTGCGGCGCAGGGTACCTGCGCCGCGCACACTCGCCTCGGACTTTGGCAACCTATCGCCCTTGATGCCGGCGGCGAGCGCCGACCGCGCCGCCCCGACGACGTAGAGCGAGCCGGTCACGACCACCTGCGCGTCGGCATCGGTGACTTCGAGGGCGCGGGTGAGGGCATCGGCCACCGCGTCGACCACCTCGATGCGGGCCCGCTCGAGACCGAGCTCCATCGCCGCGGCCGCGAGCTCCTCCGGCGGCCGTGAGCGTGGGCTCGGCGCCCGGCAGCAGATCACAAGCGCGGCCTGCTGGACGCCCAGCGCCTCGAGCATCTCTCGGGGGTCCTTCTCACGCAGGAGGCCGATCACCAGCGTGCGCGGCGTCGACGGAAATCCCTCGGCCAACGCGGCAGCGAGGGCGTGCGCCCCAGCCAGGTTGTGCGCGCCATCGAGGAGGACGAGTGGCTGGTGTCCGACGACTTCGAGCCGTCCTGGCGATGTGATGCGGCCGAGCACCTCACCGACGACCGCACCGTCGAGGGCGCGGCCGAGGAACGACTCGACTGCTGTCAGTGCGGCGACCGCGTTGTCGGCTTGGTGCGCCCCATGGAGCGAGAGGAACACATCGTCGTAACGCGAGCCCGGCGTGTACATGCTCACGAGTCGACCGCCGTGCGCAAGCTCGTTCACCGTGACGCCGAAGTCACGGTCGCGCAGGAACATCTCTTCGGCACCGCGGTCCTCGAACAGCGGGCGCAGGTTGGGATCGGGCTCTCCCAGGACGAGCGTCGAGCCCGGCTTCACGATCCCGGCCTTGTCGGTGGCGATGTCGGCACGAGTCGGCCCGAGGTACTCGACGTGGTCGATGCTCACGTTCGTCACGACCGCGACGCGTCCCTCGGCGACGTTGGTGGCGTCCCACGTTCCACCCAGGCCGACCTCCACGACCGCGGCCTCGACGGCAACATCGGCGAAGAACCGGAACGCCAGCGCGGTGAGGATCTCGAAGTAGCTCGGCACCGCCGAGAGATGGGGTTCGACCTCGGCGATCAGAGTGAGCAGCTCACTGAGTGTGGTGTCATCGATCGCTTCGCCGTTCCAAGTGATGCGCTCGTTGACGCGTTCGAGGTGCGGGCTCGTCGTCGCGCCCACGGACAGCCCCTGTTCAGCGAGGAGGGCGGTCGCTATGCGCGCCGCCGAGGTCTTGCCGTTCGTACCCGTGAGGTGGATCACCGGGTACTCCAGCTGCGGCGACCCGAGCAGCGTGCTGAGCTCGATCATCCGGTCCAATGTGGGATGCGCAGCGCGGCGCGTGAGGCCAACTGGCACGCCGATCGACTCGAGGTTGACGTGCGCGTCCAGCCACGCGAGGGCCTCGCCGGGTTTCACGTCAGGGGGCGTCGGGCTCGGCGAGCTCCACTTCGACCGAGAAGGCCGTTGCCTCGACGAGGTCGATGTCTCGAGCTCGCGACGCCTCGCGCACGTCATCGAGCGCGAGTTGCAGCGCTGCGAGCCGCGCAGTCGTGTCGCTAACGACGATTCGCAGCGCTTCGGTACGGAGCGATCGCTGCGCCGTCGTCTTGGCCTTTCGCACCTCACCGAGAACCTCGGCGGCGACCGCGAACACCAGGGGGTCGCCGCCGCCCGCCGCCCCGCGGAGGGGCGCCGGGTCTGGCCAGCCGGCGCGGTGCACGGACCCCTCCCGCCACCACGACCACACCTCCTCGGTCACGAACGGAAGGTGTGGCGCGAAGAGCCGAATCAGGGTGTCGAGCACGAGTTGGAGCGCGCTGCGAGCTGATTCCGCACCGCTGTCCCCGTAGGCCCGCTGCTTGACCAACTCGACGTAGTCGTCGCAGAACGACCAGAAGAAACGCTCGGTCCGCTCGAGCGCGCGTGCATAGTCATAGGTGTCGAACGCGCGGGTCGTCTCCTCGACGAGATCGGCGAGGTCCGCCAGCAGCGCACGATCGACGGGTGCGTTCGCGCTGCTCGCGTCACGCGCTTCACCCATCACGCCAAGCGCGAACTTCGACGCGTTCAGGATCTTGATCGCCAGTCGGCGTCCGACCTTCATCTGGCCGTAGTCGACCGCGGTATCGACGCCCGGGCGGCCATTCAACGCCCAGTACCGGAGCGCGTCCGGCCCGTACTCGTCCACAAGAGGCATCGGCGTGACGACATTGCCGAACGACTTCGACATCTTCTTCCGGTCGGGGTCGAGGACCCAGCCGTTGATCGCGGTGTCGCGCCACGGCAGCGTGCCATGCTCGAAGTGAGATCGCACCACGGTCGCGAACAGCCACGTGCGGATGATCTCGGGGCCCTGCGGACGCAGATCCATCGGAAAGGTGCGGCTGAACAGGTCGGTGTCGCCTTCCCACTCGCACGCGATCTGTGGCGTGAGCGACGAGGTGGCCCACGTGTCCATGATGTCGGAATCGCCGATGAAGCCGCCGGGCTTCGCGCGTTGATCGGCTTCATAGCCAGCCGGCACGTCGCTCGACGGGTCGACGGGTAGCACGTCCTCGGCGGGAAGCAACGGGTCGGCGTAGTCGGCACTCCCGTCGTCGTCGACTCGATACCAGACGGGGAAAGGCACCCCGAAGAACCGCTGCCGGCTGATCAACCAGTCGCCGTTGAGCCCCTCGACCCAAGTCTCGTAGCGGGTTCGCATGTGCGGTGGATGCCACTCGAGGTCGCGACCGCGCGCGAGCAACTGGTCGCGCAGCTGTTCAACGCGCGCGCCGTTGCGGATGTACCACTGCCGCGTGGTGACGATCTCGAGCGGGCGATCGCCCTTCTCGTAGTACTTCACCTCATGGGTGATCTCACGCGGCTCACCGATGAGTTCACCCGACTCGACGAGCAACTCAACGATGCGCTTCTGCGCCTGCTTGATGGTCTTGCCTGCGAGCTCGGCGTAGGCCGCCTGGGGCCCGGGGCCAACGATCACGTCAGGTGGGATGTCCTTGATGCGCCCGTCCCAGTCGACGATCGCTCGCGCCGGCAGGTCGAGCTCGCGCCACCAGACCACGTCGGTGGTGTCCCCGAACGTGCAGATCATCGCGATCCCCGAACCCTTCTCAGGATCCGCGAGCTGATGCGGCAGGACCGGGACCTCGACATCGAAGAGGGGTGTGTGGACAGTGGTCCCGAACAGCGGCTTGTACCGGTCGTCGTCGGGATGTGCCACGAGCGCAACGCATGCCGGGATGAGCTCCGGTCGCGTTGTCTCGATGATGACGGGGTCTGTCCCCTCGCGGTGGAACTTGACGGCGTGGTACGCGCCCGCCGTCGGGCGGTCCTCGAGCTCGGCCTGCGCGACGGCGGTGCGGAAGTCGATGTCCCAGAGCGTCGGCGACTCAGCCGCGTACGCTTCGCCACGCCTCAGGTTGCGCAGGAAGGCGCGTTGTGAGACGCGCCGTGCGGCGGTTCCGACGGTTGTGTACGTCAGCTTCCAGTCGACGGAGAGACCGAGCTTGCGCCACAGCTCTTCGAACTTCTGCTCGTCTTCCACGACAAGTCGTCCGCACAACTCGACGAAGTTGGGACGGGAGATCGCGACCGCTTGCTTGGGAGGCTTCGCGGGCGGCTCGAACGACGGGTCGTACGGGAGGGACGGGTCGCAGCGCACCCCGAAGTAGTTCTGGACGCGGCGTTCCGTCGGCAAGCCGTTGTCGTCCCACCCCATTGGGTAGAACAGCTCGCGACCGGTCATGCGGCGGTAGCGCGCGTTGGCGTCGGTCTGCACATATCCGAACGCCGATCCCATGTGCAGCGAGCCGGAGACGGTCGGCGGCGGCGTGTCGATCGAGAAGATGTCCTCGCGCGACTTCGACCGGTCGAAGGCGTAGGTGCCGTCGGCCTCCCAGCGCGCCGACCACTTGTCTTCGAGCCCGTCGAGCGAAGGCTTCTCCGGCACGCCCATCAGGTCAGTCTACGAACTACGCCCTCGATCTTGACCTTGGTCTTGACCCTTTCGGAAAGCCCGGCGGCGGCGAAGCCTTGCCGCCTGGCACTAAGCCGAGCGGCGGTCGGGTGCGCTTGTGATGAGGGTGGGCGTCATGTGGTCGATCACGACAGCGCGGTCGATCACGCAACGGGCGACGTCGGACCGACTCGGGAGGTCGTACATCACCTCGAGAAGCACCTCTTCGAGGATCGCCCGCAGACCGCGAGCGCCGGTGCCGCGCTTGAGCGCCTCTTCGGCGACGGCCTCGAGCGCGTCGTCGGTGAGCACGAGGTCGACCTCGTCGAACCGGAAGAATTTCTGGTACTGCTTGAGCAGCGCGTTCTTGGGTTGAACCAGGATGCGCATGAGCGCGTCCTGGTCGAGGTTGTGCACCGCACCGACAACCGGCAAGCGGCCCACGAACTCGGGGATCAACCCGAACTTCAGCAAGTCTTCCGGCAGCACGCCGGCGAGCAGCGCGCCGAGATCCTTCTCGTCGGCTTTGCGGATGTCGGCGCCGAAGCCCACGCCCTGGTTGCCGACGCGGCTCTCGATGATCTTGTCGATGCCCGCGAACGCCCCGCCGCACAGGAAGAGGATGTTCGTGGTGTCGATCTGGATGAACTCCTGGTGCGGGTGCTTGCGCCCGCCCTGGGGCGGCACCGATGCGGTCGTTCCTTCGAGGATCTTCAGCAACGCCTGCTGCACACCCTCGCCGGACACATCGCGCGTGATCGACGGGTTCTCGGCCTTGCGCGCGATCTTGTCGATCTCGTCGATGTAGATGATGCCGGTCTCGGCCTTCTTCACGTCGTAGTCGGCGGCCTGGATCAGCTTGAGCAGGATGTTCTCGACGTCTTCACCCACGTAGCCGGCTTCGGTGAGCGCGGTGGCGTCAGCGATGGCGAACGGTACTTTGAGCAGGCGGGCCAATGTCTGCGCGAGGAGTGTTTTGCCGCAGCCGGTAGGACCGATCAGCAAGATGTTGGACTTCTGGAGCTCGACGTCGGGATCGCCGTACGCGCCGGCCTGCACGCGCTTGTAGTGGTTGTAGACCGCGACCGAAAGGATCTTCTTGGCGTGGTCCTGACCGATGACGTAGTCGTTCAGGTATTCGTAGATCTCGCGCGGCTTCGGCAGCTCGTCGAAGCGGACCTCGGAACCCTGTGAGAGCTCCTCCTCGATGATCTCGTTGCAGAGATCGATGCACTCGTCGCAGATGTACACGCCAGGACCAGCGATGAGCTTCTTGACTTGCTTCTGGCTCTTGCCACAGAACGAGCACTTCAGCAGGTCGCCGCCGTCACCGAACTTCGCCACGCCGAGTCCCCCCTGCCTCGAAGGTCAGCTGACCCCGGCGGCCGCAGCAACGGACGCCAGCTCACGGTTGGAGATCACCTCGTCGATGATGCCGTACTCCTTGGCCTCCGGTGCGCTCATGATGAAGTCGCGGTCGGTGTCGTGACCGACCTTCTCCACCGTCTGGCCGGTGTGGTGCGCGAGCAGCCGGTCGAGCAGCTCTCGCATGCGCACGATCTCTTTGGCCTGGATCTCGATGTCGACCGCTTGGCCCGATGTACCGCCATGCGGCTGGTGGATGAGGATCCGCGCGTGCGGGAGCGCGTAGCGCTTGCCTGGCGCACCTGCGGCGAGCAGCACGGCCGCAGCCGACGCCGCTTGCCCCACGCAGATCGTCTGCACGTTTGGCTTGATGTACTGCATCGTGTCGTAGATCGCGAACAGCGCGGTGATCTCGCCACCCGGAGAGTTGACGTAGATCGAGATGTCCTTGTCGGGATCTTCGCTTTCGAGGTGCAGGAGCTGAGCGATGAGGAGGTTCGACACCGCATCATCAATCGGCGTGCCGAGGAAGATGATGCGTTCCTTGAGCAATCGCGAGTAGATGTCGAACGCGCGCTCGCCGCGGTTGGTCTGCTCGATGACGGTCGGAACGAGATAGTTCCTGATCGGCTCGCTCACTCGCTCGGCTCCTCTTGTACTGGTCGACTTCGCTGCGCGCTCCCGGCCGTCGGGCCAGCGCTCCGCTGCGTCTCTGCTGCCTGCTCGGATGGTGCGGACTCGCTCTCCTCATCCTCGATGGCCGAACCACCGGGGAGGCTCAGATCGACGGGGTTGCCGGAAACGTCCACGACCGTGGCGTGGTCGACCATGAATTGGAGGGCTTTGCCACGGGCGATGTCAGAGCGTACCGCCTCCAATGCGCCCCTTTGTTCGAACTCTTTGCGCACCTTCTGGGGCTTCTCCCCTGCCCGTTCGGCGAGGCTGGCAATCTCGGCGTCGACATCCTCGTCGGTGGCCTCGATGCCCTCCTGGGCGACGACCGCTCGGAGCGCGAGGTCGGCCCGGACCCCGAGGGTGGAGCCGGCCCGCAGGTCCTCGACGAACGTGTCCTGCTCCTGACCGGTGGCGGCCAGGTATTGGGCGATCGTCGCGCCCTGGTGCTCGAGGCGGCGCGCAAGGTCGTGGACGCGGCGTTCCATCTCACCGGCGATGAGCGCGTCGGGCAGCTCGTCGTCGACGAGCTGCGCCGCCGCCTCCAACACCTTGTCGCGCACGAGGAGCTGCGTCTGCACCTTGGCGTACACCTCGAGGCGTTGGCGCGCATCTTGCTTGAGCTCGTCGATCGTCTCGAACTCGCTGACCTCCGACACCCACTCGTCGGTGACCTCGGGCAACACCTTGCGCTTGCCTTCCTTCACAAGCACCTGGAACGTGACGTCCTCACCCGCGCGCTCACCGACTCCACTGGTCGGCGTCGTAGGCGACGCCTCCGCCACCGACCGTCCACGCCGCTCGGCGGCGAGTCGGTCAGGCAGCGAGTCGTTGAACTTGAGAATGTCGCCCGGCTTCTTCCCGCGAAGCTCGTCGTCGAGCTTGGGCACGAGGGCACCCGACCCGACCTCGTACAGGAAGTCGGTGGCGCTCAGCGCGTCAATCACCTCGTCGTGCACCGAGCCCTTGATGTCGATTTGCGCGTAGTCGCCGTCAGCGAGCGGGCCTGTCTTGTCCTCGAGGTCCGCGAAGCGGTCGCGCAGCATGTCTATCTGATTGTCGATGGCATTGTCGGGGACCTCGGGATCGGAAACCTCGATGCGCAGGTCGGCGTACCCGTCCACCCGGACGATCGGGCGCACCTCGACGACAGCGTCGAAGCGCACTTCGCCGTCGTCCTCTCCAGCGGTCACATCGATCTCGGGCGGGGCGATCACGTCGATGTCCTCGGTGGCGACAGCCTCTGCGTAGTACGCGGGCAGAGCGTCACGCAGTGCTTGCTCACGGGCCAAGCCGGTCCCCAGGCGCGCCTCGAGTAGCTCACGGGGCGCCTTGCCCGGCCGGAAGCCGGCGATCTTCACCTCGCTCGCGAGTTTCCGGAACGCCGCGTCGACGGCCTTCTCGAACTCGGCGGCAGGGATCGCGACGCTCAGACGAACCTTGTTGCCCTCGAGCGGCTCGACAGACGTCGTGAGGGTCGGCATAGGAGAGGAAGCGAGGTTACCCGGGCCGCTTGGGTGTTTCTTCGCACCGGCTTCGTGGTCAAGCGCAGGGTGCCGTCACCGCGGCGGGTGAGCCGAACCGCTCCTCGTTGGTGATGGGCAACGCCGGCGACGACGTGGTCGTGGTCGGGGCAACAGCCTCAGTGGAAATCGGCAGCGTCGTCGTGGTGGACACCGCTTGCTCCCCCGAACCCCCGCGCAGCATGTCGAGCACCGCCGGAGCGTTGACCTCGTCGGGGTAGAGCACCGACTGAGCGCCAGCGGAGCCGCTCCTGCCCGGGAGGGTTACGAACTGGACGCGGCTCGTATTGGTCGGGTCCACGTCGTTGAACACGTCGACGAGTGCGAGGAGGTCGTCCTTCGCGAGGTTGTCGTCGATCTTGAGGTTCTCCACGACCTGGTCGACCACGTCCAATGCGACGAGCGGGTTGCTCGCACTCTTCGCGACGGCAAGGCTCGCCAGGCGGCGCATGAAGTCCTGCTGGCGCTTGATGCGGGCGAGGTCAGCCGTTGCATCGCTCTCGAACCAGCCACCCTCGGAGAAGCTGTAGTACTTGATGCTGCGCGCCCGGGCGTAGGCCAGCGCCCCGGCCCCGTCCAGCAGGTGGCAGCCAGGGGTCGGGGCGAACAGGCCGGTGTCGTCATCGCGCGTCGGGTACGGGAAGTAGATCGGTACGTCGCCGATGGCGTCGACGATGCCCTGGAAGGTCTGGAAGTTGACCTCGATGTAGTGGTTGATCGCGATGTCGAAGTTCTGCTGCAACGTGCTGATGACCACATCGGGTCCGTTGTTGAACGCCGAGTTGATCTTGGACATGCACTTGCCGGCCTCGATCCTCGAACAATGGCTCTCGTCGAGGGCGACCCCGGGGATCTCGACCCAGAGGTCTCGTGGGAAGGAGACGACCACGGCCTGGTGCTTGCCCGGGTCGACATGGACGACCATCAGCGTGTCCGACCGCTCTCCGGCTGCCTCGCCCGAAGCATTGCCGAAGGCCTTCTCGTCGACGGGATCAGTGACGAAAGCGCGGGTGTCGGAGCCGATGAGCAGGTAGTTGGCGATCTCGGTGGTCGACTTCTGGGTGTTGACGTCGACCTTCTCGATCTCGGCGAACTTCGTGTCACCGATGTAGTTCACGAACACCACGGCGCCGATCATGATCACCGCGGCCATCACGAACGCGATGGCGTACCGACGCGCGAACGCGCCGATGAAAGACTCAAAGCCCGCCACGACGCCGAATCCTAGGCGGGAGCATGGCTCCCTCTCCGTTCGCGCCACATCGTGCGTTCTCTACAAAGGCGCGCGACGCGTTCGGCGTACGATTGGTGAAATCCGGGGAGTAGCGCAGCTCGATAGCTTGCACCCCTGGTTTGATGGATGGGAGCAGGAGGCCGACCTCTTGCCTACCCTTGTGACGCGCGGGGAGTAGCGCAGCTCGGTTAGCGCACCTGCTTTGGGAGCAGGAGGTCGGGGGTTCAAATCCCCCCTCCCCGACTCGGAGGCAATCCGCCTCCGCGCGGGTGTAGCTCAATGGCAGAGCTCCAGCCTTCCAAGCTGGCGACGCGAGTTCAATCCTCGTCACCCGCTCGAGCGTTTGGAACCATCGCTGCGGCGCATGCGGACGACCCACTGAGGAACGTGCAAACGCCGCGCTCGGCGCGGCACGACCGGATCCTCTTCGGTGAGCTCGTTCTGGACCACCTTGTGCTTGTCGGTGTACGTGGAGAGCAAGCCCTGGATCACAGCCGCGGCAGGTAGTGAAAGGACTGCACCCACGCCGCCGAAGAGCATCCCCCCGGCGAACACCGCACCGATCGTGATGGCGGGATGGATCTTGAGCGTGAAGCGGGCGATGCGAGGACCGAGCACGTAGTTCTCGAACTGGTTGTAGATGACCAGGAACCCCAGGACGGGCAAGGTGTCGCTCGGTGAATTCACGATCGTCACGAGCGCGGGCAGCACCATCGCGATGTACGTCCCGATCGTGGGAACGAACTGGGAGATGACGCCCACCCAGATCGCGAGTGCCACCGCCGATGGGACGTCGAGCAGGAACAGGAACAGCCACGTTGCCGCGGCAGACGCAATCGCCAAGAGCACCCGCGAGTACAGATAGGCGCCGGTCTTCTCCGACGCGAGCTCCCAGACCTCGAAAAAGAACTCCTGCCGAGCGCGCGGGAGTCGCGAGCAGATCGTTCGCCGGAGCTTCGGACCGTCGGCGGTGAGGAAGAACGCGAAGATGAACGTCGTCACAATCTGGAGCAAGGCCCCCGCGATGCCGAGCGCCAGGTCGGGCGCGCTGCCGGTGAGATCTCTGCCGAACCGCTGCACCGCTCCGTTCGGACTCTTCACCTCGCGGATGAGCTTCTTGGCATCGATCCCGAGACCAAAGTCGTCGTTCAGGAACCTCACGATGTTGCGCACATACCGCGGCGTGTCATTGACGATCGACGAGGTCTGATCGACGACGACCGATCCGAGCGCGGCAAGGAACGCGATGATCGCCGCCAGCACCACCAGCATGACCACGCCGGTCGCCACGCCTCGTCGCCAGCCGTGCTTCGCGAGCGCGTTGACTGGCGGCTCCATCGCCAGCGACAAGAACAGCGCGATCACGATCATGATGATCAGCGATTGCGTCTTGCCGATCACCCAGTACGCGACCAGGAGACCGACGACCCAGCCGAAGAAGAGCGCGATCGCGCGTCGGAGCCAGCGCGGTACCTCGTCGGCGGGGTCGACCTCCTCGACCATCAGGACCTCGGGTGCGATCTCCGGTACTTCGGGGACTGCGACGGCATGGTGGGCCTCTGTGGAGTCGTCCGATCCCCGCTTCCCTGCCACTGCTCCCCGTTCCGCTATCCGCTGATCGCGGCCAGCTGGCGCGCGAAGGCGTCGAGGGCAGCCTCGGCCACGTAACGGCCGCCGTCTCGACGGTCCGTGGCCCGCCGCATCGGCGCGTTGGTCGCGTTCGGCGCCGGCCCGGGGCCGCCCGCCGCGAGCGAACGCAGGTCGGCTGGCGTGAGGGGCGACGGGCGATTCGACACACGCCACCCGACCCCCAGCTCGCGATCGGCCGAGGCGAACCGCAGCCGAAGCGTGCCGTTCCCCACCGAGCTCTCGGACACGTTGGCCAGGCTGTCGGTGAACACCAGGGACGGGGGGCTCGTGAGCCCACCCGGAGACAGTGCGACGATGCGGCAGCGGGTGACGATGAGCGTCTCGACCTTCGCGGGACCGTCGGCGCCGGGGAGTGAAGCCTCGACACCGGTCGCAGTGAGCCACGCGGTCCGTCGTTGGTCGGGCATCGCGATCCACATGAGCCACGGCTCTGACGGATCTTCACCGTCGAATGCGGGGAGCTCCATGCCGCGCAGCAGCGCGGGGAGGTTGGCGCCGCGTCGTGAGGGTTTCTTCATGGCGTCGCGATACGCGCGGTCGACGTCGGGTGCGTCCTTTCGCCATCCGAGCAGTCCGAAGATCCGGCGCCACTCGTCGGCGTCGCGCACGGACAATCCCGGCGCAAGCGCGTCGAGCCGAGAGCCGCATTCATGGCAGAACGTCGCGCCTGGCGGTGGGTTGCTCGAGCACTGATAGCAATACGGTGGCCGCGCCGGCGGCACCCCTGGCGTGCCACACCGCGGGCAGAACTTCGCGTCGCCGACGTCGAAGCCGCACTCGTCGCACGTGGTCAGGAGCTCGGGTGTCGGTGACGGGCTGCCCATCAAGAACGTGTCGCTCAGCGTGCGCCCACCCCGGGCGACCCGGTCGGTCCACGCGCGACCATCGAACAGGCGATGGGGGTATCGACCGAACGGATCGCGCGCCCAGGCCGCTGGCAACGGCTCCCGCCGCATCTCCACCATCGGGCGAGCCTCCTGTCGACATCGTTCGGGCTGGGCGCCGGGCAACCGTGCCATTGGTGACCGTGGCCGCGCCAGCGCCGTGCCTGGCGCACCGACGACACTGTTGCCCACACGACTGGATGGGAGAACCTCGTGCTGCTCGATCGCTTCGACATGACCGGCCGCGTAGCGGTGATCACTGGTGCCGGGCGGGGCATCGGGGCCGGCTGTGCTCGCGCGCTGGCCGAGGCCGGTGCTGACGTCGCCATCGTCGCCCGCACGCAGGAACAGCTCGATGCCGTCGCTGACGACGTGAAGGCGCTGGGTCGCCAGGCGCTGGTGATGGCCGCCGACGTGAGCGACCTCGCCACCCTCGATCGCTTCGTGGAAACGACCATGGGTGAGTTCGGCCGCCTCGACGTGGTGGTCAACAACGCCGGGGGCTCCATGCCCACACCGCTGCTCGACACGTCGGTCAAGGCCTTCGAGCAGGCCTTCCACTTCAACGTGACCACGGCGTTCGCGCTCAGCAAGGCCGCGATCCCCCACATGCTGGCCGGCGAAGGCGGTTCGATCGTGAACATCTCGTCGGCGATGGGTCGGTTGCGCGATCGCGGGTTCGCCGCGTACGGCACGGCCAAGGCCGCGCTCGCGCACTTGACGCGACTCATGGCCATCGACTGCTCGCCGCGCATCCGCGTGAACGCGATCGCCGTGGGCTCGGTCGCGACGTCCGCCTTGGAAGTGGTGCTCACGCAGGACGCGATCCGCAAGGAGATGGTGGACAAGACGCCGATGAAGCGACTCGGCGAGGTCGACGACATCGCGCTCGGCGCGCTGTACCTCGCGTCCGACGCGTCGAGCTTCGTGACCGGCAAAGTGCTCGAGATCGATGGTGGCATCGAAGCCGCCAACCTTGATCTGCGACTGCCAGATCTTTGATGAAGCCGACTACCTCAGAGAGATGGGACCTCTCGAAACGCATCCGCCAACAGGACAAGGCGTTCTTGTCCGTTACGACTCGGCGTCACTCGCACAGTCACCGACCGACCGAACTGCTTGGGGTCGACGTAGTAGCACGCACGCGTGTCGGGGCAGTACACGCAGACGACATCGATGTCCTCTTTGTTCAGCGCCCGCACGTAGGTTCCCTTCGAGTCCGACCACGTGCTTCGGAACTGCACTTCGATTGTTCCGTTCGCCGAGAGAGCGCGGTACTTCACTTGCACTCGGACGAACATGCCGGCCCGGTAGCCGACGAGGTCGAACGGTGAGTGTTCAGTAAGTGCCACGAGAACGACAAACCCTTGGTCGGCAAGATCGCCGATCGCGTGTGCAACGCCGATGTCGCCCTTGTCCTTCGTGTGGTGAGATCCCATGAGCTCCAGAATACCCGTCTATCGCTATGCGCCAGCGTACTCTTGGCATGTCGCGCCTCCGTAGCTCAGTTGGACAGAGCAAGTCACTTCTAATGACGAGGTCGCAGGTTCGAATCCTGCCGGGGGCGCCAACCCGTGTGCTGCAGCTTCCACTGGTACTCGAACGATGCCCTTGATGCCGTCGAGGAGACTCGCGACGACGCGTCACCGTCGACCACCCGGAGAGCGGCGACGTTCGAGTCGTTCCGTGCACGGTGGTATGGCGTGCTCTCGTTGGTGCAGGAGTGCCGCTCGGCGCGACTTGCGGCTCAACAAGATCGGTTGGCGCGCTTGCGGAAGCACCCGGGGAAGGCGAACCGACCGCCGTGTAGCCTGGCTCGTCCGGATGGCGGTTGGTTGGTCTGATCGCCCACGCCGTGGTGGCCGTAGCTCAGTTGGCTAGAGCGCCGGGTTGTGGTCCCGGAGGTCGGGGGTTCGAAACCCCTCGGTCACCCCAAGATGGCACGCAGCGCAGCATCGAGCGTCGCGTGCTCGAACGGAAAGCCGCTCGATTCGAGCGCCTTCGGCACGACGCGTTGGCCCTCCACGAGCAGGTGCTGCACGAGCTCGCTCCCGTAGCGGAGCTTGAGCGGCGTGAGCGGCGTCGGTAGCACCGTCGGGCGGTGCACCGCCTTCCCGAGCGTTGCCGTGAGCTCGCGGTTCGTGACCGGGTTCGGTGCGGTCAGGTTGACGGGACCATGGAGCGAGTCCGTGCGCACCGCGTGCAAGATCGCCCGGACCTGATCGTGCAGTGAGATCCACGACATCCACTGCGCGCCCGAGGCGACGCGCCCGCCGAGGCCGAGCCGGAACGGTAGGAGCAGTCGTTTGAGCACGCCGCCGTCGCGACCGAGCACGATGCCGGTACGGATCGTGACGAGGCGTATGCCGGTGGCGACGATCGGCTGCGCGGCGACCTCCCACTGCACGCACACGTCGGCGAGGAAGTCGGTCCCCGGCTGGCTCTCCTCGGTGAGGATCTCGTCGCCGCGGCCGCCGTAGTAGCCGACGGCGGAGCCGGAGACGAAAACACCAGGCTTGTCGGCCAGGCCTGCCAGTGTCGTGGCCAGGAGCCGTGTGCCCTTCGTCCGGCTGTCGAGGATCTCCCGCTTGCGCGCCGGTGTCCAGCGCTGGTCGCCGATGCCCAAGCCGGCCAGGTTGACGACGGCGCCGAGACCTTCGAGCGACGCGGCGTCGATGGTACCGGCGTCGGGATTCCACGCGATCGCATCGACACCGGTGGGAATCGAGCGCTGTCGCAGCGCGCGGATCGGCCGGTGACCTGCGGCCGTGAGCGCGGGGAGCAGCGCGCAGCCGATGAACCCGCTCGATCCCGTGACCAGCACGTCCATCCCGTCACGCTACGTCGGAGGAACCGTCACAGTGCGATCGAGGTGCCCGGTTACGATGGCGGCCGCGCGCCCCTAGCTCAACTGGCTAGAGCAAGTGACTCTTAATCACTAGGTTCGGGGTTCGAGTCCCCGGGGGCGTACAGACCTTGACGCACAAGATTTCATGAGCGCACTCGACCCACTCGCGCCATTCCGCCTCGACGGCCGAGTCGCGATCGTGACCGGCGCGAGTGGCGGCCTGGGAGCACGCTTCGCCCGGGTGCTCGACGCGGCCGGTGCCGCGGTCGTGCTCGTGGCTCGACGGGGTGATCGCCTCGAGGAGCTCGCGACCGACCTGCGTGACGCGCTCCCGGTGGCATGCGACCTGGCCGACGAGGATGCGCCGGCACTCGTGGTGAATGCCGCCATGGAGCGGTACGACCGGGCCGACGTGCTCGTCAACAACGCGGGCGTCAACCTCGTCAAGGCGGCGACCGACGAGACCGTCGACGAGTTCCGCCGTGAACTCGACGTCAACCTCGTGGCACCGTTTGCCCTCTCACAGCTCTGCGCTCGCAGCATGATCGAGTCAGGGCGCGGCGGGTCGATCGTCAACGTCGCATCCATCTGGGCGATGGTCGGTGTCGGCCAGATCCCCGACGCTGGATACGCGGCATCGAAGGGCGCCTTGCTGAGCATGACGCGCGAGCTGGCAGCGCAATGGGCGAGGAGGGGTGTGCGGGTGAATACCCTCGCGCCCGGATGGTTCCGCTCCGAGATGACCGAGGGCTCGATGTTCGGCGACGAGGGCTCCGAGCGGTGGATGTTCGGTCGCACGCCGATGGGACGTGGCGGTGAGGAGCACGAGCTCGACGGGGCCCTGTTGTTCCTCGCGTCAGACGCGAGCAGCTTCGTGACCGGCGCAGTGCTGCCGGTGGACGGCGGCTGGACAGCCGTATGAGCCGCCGCGTCGTCCCGATCGTCGCTGCACTCGTCCTCGGGCTCGCTGCGTGCACGACGACCACCAGCACAACCGACACCATCGACGTGCCCGATCTCCCTGTCGACCTGCTGCACGATCCCGGCGCGGCGAAGCGCGCACTCGCCGACATCGAGGATCGAGTCGGGGCATCGCCAGCACAGGTCACAGAGATTTACGTCTACCCGGAATACCTCATCGTCGAGGTGCAGGATCCAAACATCGTCGATCACATCGACTCGTACACCTGGCGGGATGATTCCGTGGACAGCCCGGAACCAGTCCATCTCTCGGGATCGCAGGAGGATGTCGACGCGTCACTCTTTCCGACGACGGCCGTGAACCTCGGGGAGCTCCCCGACATCGTGCGCGCGGCAGAGCGCCGGCTCGAGCACGCACGCCCCGTCCGCATCGAGCAGGCTCGAGTGACGTCGCTCTACATCCAGCGCGACACGTCATTGGACGGGCGCGTGCTCATCCGCATCTCGATCAGTGGACCGCGGCGCAGTGGCAACGTGGTCGCGACGGCAAGCGGCGACATCTTGGAAGCCACCGTCAGCTGACGGCGGCCGTCCGCGTCCTCTGTGGTGGAACTAGGCCGCAGCCTTTTCCAGGATGTGGATCGCGCAGGACGAGCCGAGACCGATCACGTGGGCCATGCCGACCTTGGCACCTTCGATCTGTCGGTCACCGGCCTCGCCACGCAGCTGCGTGGTGATCTCAAAGACGCCGGCCGCGCCGGTCATGCCGATCGGATGACCCTTGGAGAGCAGACCACCGGATGCGTTCACGGGGGTCTTCCCGTCGCGCCAGGGTGCACCCGAGTCGATGAACTCGCCCGCACCGCCGGGCTCGCAGAGCCCGAGGTTGTCGTAGTGCAAGAGCTCGGCAGTGGCGAAGCAGTCGTGGAGTTCCACGAGATCGAGCTCATCGGGGCCGACGCCCGCCTTCTCGTAGGCCTGCTTGGCCGCGTTGCGCGTGAGCGTGTTCACGTCGGGCTGGACCTGACCGCGCTCGGCGTACGGGTCTGACGTGAGCACCGACGCGCCGATCTTTACGGCCCGCTTCTGCTGCGCCTTAGACAGCGTCTTGAGCTTGGTGTCGGACACGAGCACTACGGCCGCGGCACCGTCACCCGATGGGCAGCACATCGGCAGCGTGTTCGGGTACGCCACCATGCGCGCTTCCTTGATCTCGTCGAACGAGAACTTCTTCTGATATTGGGCGAGCGGGTTCAACGACGAGTGCGCGTGGTTCTTCTCGGCCACCTTGATGAATTGGTCGAACCCGACACCGTCGTGCTCGTACGCGTACTCCATGCCCGCTTGCGCGAACACGCCGGGCATCAACGTGGTACCGAGGATGCCCTCGGCCCCCATCACCGAGCCGTAGCGGCCTGCGGGCTCGAAGACGTGCTTCTCCGGCTTCGCCGAACCGCCCGCACCGAGCAACCCCATCTTCCCCATCTGCTCGGCGCCGATCGCGATGCCCATGTCGCACTCACCCGCGAGGATCGAGAGGTACACGGTGCGCACGGCCACCGCGCCGGTCGCGCACGCGCTCACCACGTTGTACACAGGGATCCCGGTCTGGCCGATCTGCTGCTGCACGCTTTGCCCGAGGCCGGCCATCGCCTGGAACATGTTTCCCATGCCCATGACCTGCATGTCGCGCATGCCCACGGCCGCGTCGTCGAGGGCGTCGAGCGCGGCCTCCGAGGCGAGATCGATCACGTCCTTGTCGGGATAGCGGGCGATCTTCGTCATCGACGCGCCGAGCACCCATACCGAGTCCGCCATCGAAGCCTCCTTGCCTTCTTGCGCTAGCCGACAGGTTCGAAGGCGAAGGCGATCGCTTCGGTGCCGTCGTCATCGGTACCGGCAACGAAGGTGGCCAGACGAACCTTCATGCCGAGCTTCACATGGTCGGGATCGGGCTCCGCGTTCATCACATTGGCCTTCACGGAACCTCCGCCGTCGAGATCGACGATCGAGGAGACGTACGGCACCGGAACACCGGGCGCGGCCTGATGGATGATCGAGAACGAGCGGATCACCCCCGTCGGCGCGAGGTCGCGCGACCCAAATTTCCGGGCGCCGCACTTCGCACACGCGTTGCGGCGATCGAAGTACAGGGCGCCGCACTCCTTGCACTCCTGCGCAATCAGGTGTGGCTCGTCGCCGAGCGCGAGGTACTCGACCATCGGAATCTGCTTGCCCATCGAGCGCACGCTACCTCAGGCCATCGTGGGAGACTTGACCCACGCGAGCGTGGCGGAACTGGCAGACGCGCCGGGCTTAGGACCCGGTGTCCCCTAGGGACTTGAGGGTTCGAATCCCTCCGCTCGCACACCTTGCTTCGCTCGCTTTCTGCCGGCCGGGATACCCGGCCCGCGGGCGTTCGCTAGCTGGCGAGCGCCTTCGGCGCCGCGCTACTTCTTCTTCTTCTTCTTGCGGCCTCCCAGGCGGCCCTTCTTCTTGGGCTGCTCGGCCGCGATCTCCGAGATGATGTCGGGCGCGGCTGCGTTGACGATCCCTTCGGCCTCGTCGAGGAGCGCGGCAACGTCGGTGCCCTCGGGCTCAGGCGCCGGACGAGCCGCAGCCGTGCCAAGGCTGCCGTACTGCCAGCCCGTGTCCATGCGCCGGAGCTCGAAGCGTGGGCAGTCGTCCGGGCAGCGCCAGGGTGCCTCAGGCGCCAGGTCGAGCCGGCACTTGCGCACGACCTCACCTCCGGAATACGTCCGGCTCTCGTAGTGGCGGCAGTTCGTTCGCATGGGCACGGGCCTATTCTGACCGCAGGAGCGAAGCCTCTTCGGTCGGACCGACGGCGTGCCGATGATCAAGGAAGCGTCGCACCAGGAGCCGCCTTGACCTCGTCACTCTCCGCGCCGAGCGGGGCCGCAACCGGCGGCCCGACCGCCCTCGCACTCCTCGATCACCTGTCCGACATGGTGTTCGTCGTCGACGCGCGCGGCACGCTCTGCTACGCCAACTCAGCGTGCGAGGCGTTCCTCGGGCGCTCCGTGGAAGACGTGCTCGGCACCAACGCGCTCGAGCTGGTGCACGTCGACGATCGAGGTCTTGCCATCGAGGCGCTCGCCGAGACAGCAGCGAAGGGACCCGGAATCCGCGAGCCGCTCACCGTACGGGTGGCCATGAAGGATGCCAACGCACCCGACGAGCCGATGCGAATGATCGAGCTCGTGGCCAACAACCTGCTCGACACGCCAGAGGTGCGCGGCATCGTGATCTGCGCCCGAGATGTCACCGGACGCGCCGAGACGCCCTCCGGGCGCGACGACTCCGATTTCGGCGCCGAGTTCTCGTTCGACCGGGCACCGTCGGCGTGCGCAGTGATCGATCCCGACGGGCGACTGACGCGCGTGAACCCGGCCATGATCGAGCTGACTGGATATACGGCCGCTCAGCTGATCGGCATGCACGTCGCCGAGCTCGCGCACCCCGAAGAACTCGACGAAGAGGCCACCACCGCACAACGGCTGCTCGATGGGGATGCCGACCACGACACGCACGAGCGACGACTCCAGTGCGCCGACGGCCACGCCGTGTGGGTGCGCCGCACGTTCTGGGTGGTGCGCGGCCCCGGCAACAGCGTGCACGCCGTGAACTGCGCATTGGTGGACATCTCCGAGCAACGAGCAGTGAAGGAGCACGCGCTCCAGTTGCGCGACATCCTCGAGTCGAGCCCGGAGCTCGTGTTCCTTACAGACGCGCACGGCACCATCGAGTACGTCAACACGCGCGCACGCGAGCTACTGGGATTGCAGGAAGGTGACCGTCCCAGCGACCGCCTCGACGGGTTCTTGGGCGCCGAGACCGTGGAGCGAATCCCGGAGAAGATCGAGCCTCAGCTCCTCGCGAACGGAATGTGGACCGGCGAGCTCACGCTCCTGACCACGACGGGCGAGGAGATACCCGCCGCGTGCACCGTCCAGCTCCACAAGGACGAGCACGACGTGGTCACGCTCGTGTCCGCGATCGCACACGACATCCGCGATCTGAAGAGCGCGCAACGACGGCTCGAGCACCAGGCCACGCACGACGTGCTCACGATGCTCCCCAACCGGCAGCTCTTCCAGGAGCTGGGTGATCAGGCGCTCGCCCGCGCTGACCGCGACGGCACGACGGTGGCGGTTCTCTTTCTCGATCTCGATCGGTTCAAGCACGTGAACGACTCGTTCGGACATCCCGTGGGAGACCAGCTGCTCGTCGAGGTCGCGGCTCGGCTTCGCGATGTCGTGCGCAAGAGTGACGTGCTCGCCCGCTTCGGGGGTGACGAGTTCGCGATCTGCTGCGAGCACCCGGCCGGTCAGCGCGAGATGCTCGAGCTCGCAGCACGGCTGATCGCCGCCGTGTCACCCCCGGCTCAGCTCGGCACGGCCACGGCGGAGGTCGGAGTGAGCATCGGGATCGCCATCGGCGCGGGGAGCCGGGTCACGATCGACACGCTGCTTCGCGACGCCGACGTCGCCCTGTACCAGGCGAAGGAGCAGGGCCGCGGCCGCGCGGTCATCTTCGGCATCAGCACACCCACCGAGCTCCTCTGAGTCCTACGCGAGCCAACCTTCGGCCGCGGCCAGCAGGAAGCGACTGACTCCGAGGCTGCGGTCGAGCAGCTCGCAGGACACCGCATCGCCGTCTCGTATGCGCAACAGCGAGACGTTCTGATGTGCCACGACGCGCAACGAGCATTCCGATGCTTCGGTGGCGGCGGGGATCGAGTCGATCGCAGACACCTCGAGCGGGAGGTCGGGTCCGCCGATGCCGGCGAGCTCGGTGGCCACGACGAGCAGATCGGGACCGTGTGGCAGCGGCGGCAGCCCCCACGTGAAGTTCAACGGGAACCGGTACTCGTCGGGCGGGTCGTCGCCCTCGGGACGTGCGATCACGGCGTCCTCGAAGCCGAGCAGCACGCGAGGATCGATCTCGAGTGACAGGTACAGATCGACCGGTCCCTCACAACCTTCTTCGGGGTGGGCATCGACCTCCCACGTCTGTCGGAGCGAGTAGCTCTCGACAAAGTGACGCTCGTCGTGAACGTGGAAGCCGTGCTCGACCGCGTGATCCTTGAGATCGGCAACAAAGCCTGCGATGTCGATGACTGCCATGTCGAACTTTCCGCTCTCGGCCTTGCGGCCGGGCCGCTCAGGCCCCGGCTCGCTGCACCGCAGGGTACCTGCGGCGCGGGCGCTCGCCTCTTAGGCCTCGGTCGTGGTCGTGAGTGTGCGCAACCCTTCGGCGAGCGTACGGAACGCGCGGCCTCGATGCGAGCACGCATGTTTCTCTTCAGGGCGCATCTCGGCGAACGTGCGGCCGTCTCCCTCAACGGGCACGAAGACCGGGTCGTACCCGAAGCCTCCGTTGCCTCGCGCCGCGCTGGCGATGGAACCCTCGACCGTTCCGAGCGCCGCGACCTCACGACCGTCTGGCCACCGCGCGATCGCGACGGTGGCGAACCGAGCAGTGCGCTGAGGGTCGGGAACGTCGGTGAGCCGATCGAGGAGCAGCTCGACGTTGTCGGCGTAGGACGCGCGACCACCTGCGAAGCGGGCCGAGCGCACCCCAGGTGCGCCATCGAGCGCGTCGACTTCGAGCCCGGTGTCGTCTGCGATCGCCGGCATGCCCGTGCGTGCGCAGACGTCGACCGCCTTCAGACGCGCGTTGTCCTCGAGCGTGGCGCCGGTCTCCTCGACGTCGGGGAGGGACGGGTCACGGGGCTCGAGGGCGATTGGCGCTCCGGACTCGCGCATCACGGCGTCGATCTCGGCGGCCTTGTCGGGGTTCGCAGTCGCAAGGACGAAGCGAATCTCCCTCATGTTCGTGCTCGGATCATCCTCAACGTGGCGGTGGCGGCTTTGCGAGCAGCGCGCGCTGCAAGGCGAAGAGCTCGTCGATGCCAACGTGCGCGAGCGTGACCAGCTCGTCGAGCTCGCTGCGGGTGAAGGGCAGACCTTCCGCCGTGCCCTGCACTTCGATGAAGCGCCCCGCGCCCGTCATCACGACGTTCATGTCCACTTCGGCGTTGGCGTCCTCGGAGTACTCGAGGTCCAGGTAGGGCAGACCGCCGACGATACCCACCGACACAGCCGCACATTGGTCGGTGAGCGGGTGCGCGCTGAGCTTGCTCGTGGCTACGAGCCTGGTGCACGCATCGTGGAGCGCGAGGTAGCCCCCGCAGATCGAAGCGGTACGGGTGCCACCGTCGGCTTGGAGCACGTCGCAATCAACGATCACCTGGACCTCACCCATCGTCGTGAGCTCGGTGACCGCACGGAGGGAGCGTCCGATGAGCCGCTGGATCTCCTGGGTGCGCCCCGATGGACGGCCTTTCTGAGCTTCCCGTTCGATTCGCTCGGGACTCGAACCGGGGAGCATCGAGTACTCGGCAGTCACCCAACCGCGCCCAGATCCCCGAAGCCACGGTGGCACGCGCTCCTCGACCGACGCCGTACAGAGCACTCGCGTGCGGCCAAACTCGACGAGCACGGATCCGGCGGCCATGTCTGTGTAGTCGCGGGTGAACGCGACCGGTCGGAGCTCGTCGGGCTCGCGCCCGTCTCGCCGCGCGGTCAAACCCGCATCACCAGGTGCGGCGCGGCAAGCGTGACCGCCTCACCGAACGCGTCGGAACCCTCTTCGACGGTGCGACGAGGGTCGGTGCGAGGCCAGAGGTGCGTCAGCATCAAACGTCGCGCCCCCGCCTCTCGGGCGGCCGTCCCCGCCTCCTTGGCCGTGAGGTGGATCGGCGCGGGCTTGTGGTCCTCGAGCCACGTCGCTTCCGAGAGCACGAGGTCGGCGCCGGGCGCGAATGCGCTCACGGACCAGGAGGGTCCGGTATCCGACGTGTACACGAGTCGCTTGCGGCTGCCTTCGACTTCGACGGCGTACGTGGGCGGTGGGTGGTCGGTGCGCGAAAACCGCATGGACATGCTTCCGAGCTGCACGTGCGCACCGTCTTCGATCCCATGCCACGCGAACGCACCGCCCCAGTCGCCCCCGACGAGCGTGCCGAGATGCTCGTCGAGCCCTTCCGGGGCATAGACAGGGAAGCCCTCTCGCTCGAGGCCCCACTTCATGAGCACGTGCAAGCCATACACGTCGACGCAATGGTCGGGGTGCTCGTGTGTGATGACGACGGCGGTCAGCTCTTCCGCGGAGATGTGCTGTTGGAGATGACCGAACGTGCCGTTACCGCAGTCGAGCCACACCGCCGCATCACCCTCACGGACGAGATAGCCGCTGCACGCAGCACCGCGCGGTCCACCATACGAACCCGAGCAACCGAGGACGGTCAGCTCCACGGCGTCCTCAGGTCCATAACCACTGCTCGACGTGCTCGACCTCGGGGCCGAGAAAGCGCGCGCCGAGGTGTCGGAAGGTATCGGGGTCGCCGCTGGTCACGAAGGCGCGATGGCCGGCTCGTCGTTCTGCGCCCGGAGACGGATCCCCCAAGAGCGCGCGCACCGCGGTGGCGGTCTCGTCGGCGCTGGAGACCAGCGTGACATTCGGGCCCATCACGTCGCTGATCGTACGGGCCAACAGGGGGTAATGGGTGCAACCGAGCACGAGTGTGTCGACGGACACATCCTTGAGCGGTGCGAGCAAACGCTCGGCCAGCACGTGGACCTGCTCGGATTCGACGTCACCGGCCTCGACGAACTCCACGAAGCCCGGACACGCTGCACAGGTGAGCTCGAGGTCGCCATCGAGCGATTCGGCGGCCCGCTGATAGGCACCGGACGCGATGGTCCCCACCGTGCCGATCACGCCAACTCGGCCGGACCTCGTGACCCGCGCGGCGGCGCGCATGCCGGGGTCGATCACCCCGAGCACCGGTACGGGAAGGTTGGTTTCGAGTGCATCGAGTGCCGCCGCGGCTGCGCTGTTGCACGCCACGACCACCACGCGGGCGCCCCGATCCACGAGCAGCTCACCGATCTCGAGGGCGTACTTGACCACTTCGTCGCGCGGCTTGGGTCCGTACGGGAACCGCGCGGTGTCACCGAAGTACACGACTGGCTCGTGCGGCAGGAGATCGATCATCGAGCGCAGCACCGTGAGCCCGCCGAGGCCCGAGTCGAACACTCCGATCGGGCCGTTCATGATGGCCTCCCGCCACCGGCACGCCGCAGTCGATCACCCACGGCCGCGCCGACACCACATTCGGGTGGTGCGACCGCGAAGAGCACGTCGAGGCCCAAGCGATCGGCTTCGCGCATGCGCGCGTACAGCACGCGCGCAAAATCGTCGATGTCGTTCGGCGCCTCGAGCACCACGAGCCCGTTCGGCAGTTGCGTCGGAGCGTCGAGAGCGAGAACGCCAGCGCGCTTCCCGGATGCCAAGGTCGCGTGTGCCTCCGCCACCAACTCGTCATGCGTGACGACGACGACGCTCGCGTGCGGCGAGTAGTGCACGGGGAATGTCCCTGGTGCTGCGCGCTCTCCGTCGACGCGCAGCCCGATCGGACGGCCGAGCAACGCCTCGAGGCGCTCCTTGGGGAAGCCCCCTACCCGCAGGATGACGGGCTCGGGCTCCGTGCAATCAACGATCGTAGATTCGACGCCGACGGCGCACGGACCACCGTCGAGGATCACATCGACATCGTCGTCGAGGTCATCGCGCACGTCGGCGGCGGTCGTTGGACTCACCCGTCCGAACCGGTTCGCCGACGGCGCCGCGACTCCGTCGTCGAATGCCCTGAGCAGGGCGAGCGCGACCGGCTGGTCGGGGACGCGTAGCGCGACGCCCGCGCGCCCGCCGGTCACTTCGTCGGGTACGAATGCGGCGCGGGGCACGACGACGGTGAGCGGACCTGGCCAGCAGGCTTCGGCGAGCACGGCGGCGTCGGAGGGCACGGACGACGCCCACGCCGCGAGATGGTCGGGACCGGGCAGATGCACGATGACCGGGTGGTCGATCGGCCGCGCCTTCACGGTGTAGAGACGTTGAAGCGCGTCGAGATTCCGGGCGTCGCAGCCAAGCCCGTACACGGTCTCCGTCGGGAAGGCGACAAGTCCGCCGCGACGAAGGACCGCGACGGCTTCGCTGATCTCGTGCTCGCTCGCCATGGCCCGGGCTACCAGTAGTTGATCTTCGTGGCGCGCTCGGCGACAACGTCGAGATCGTCGGTCCATGCTCCCGACGACAGGTACTTCCAACCGCCGTCGGGCAGCAGCGTGACGATCGTTCCCGACGTCATCTTCTCCGCGGCCTTCACCGCGCCCGCGACTGCAGCACCCGACGACACGCCGGCGAAGATCCCGCATTCGTTGAGGAGTCGCCGCAGCCACTCGACGGATTCGCGCGGATAGACGATCGACTTTCCGTTCAGCACCGACGGGTCGAAGATCGGTGGCACGAATCCGTCGTCGAGCGAGCGGAGGCCCGACACGAGCTCACCCGCGGGCGGTTCGACTGCGAACACCTTGATCGAGGGGTTCTGCTCCTTGAGATAGCGGCCGACACCCATGAGCGTTCCGCTCGTGCCGAGGCCGGCCACGAACACGTCGACCTCGGGGCAGTCGCGCCAGATCTCAGGGCCGGTTCCCTCGTAGTGCGCGAGTGGGTTGGCGGGGTTGCCGTACTGGAACAAGAACCGCAGGGATGGATCGTCGGCCGCCAGCTTCTCCGCGAGTCGGATCGCGCCGTTGCTGCCTTCCGGGCCTGGAGAGAGCACGACCTCGGCGCCGAAGATCTCGAGCAGCTGGCGACGTTCGACCGACACGTTCTCCGGCATCACGACCCGCAAGCGGTAGCCGCGAAGCTTGGCCACGAGCGCGAGCCCGATCCCCGTGTTGCCGGACGACGGCTCGAGGATGGTGTCGCCCGCGGCGAGCAGACCTTCGCGCTCGGCCAGATCCACCATCGTCAGCGCGATCCGGTCCTTGGACGATCCGCCGGGATTTTGGCCCTCGAGCTTGGCGTAGATGCGCACGTCGGGATTCGGCGACAGCGCGTGGATGCCGACCAGCGGCGTGTCGCCGATGACGCCCAGAATCGTCTCGTGCCGGGTCACGGCCGCGCGTAACTAGCCGCCGGCGACGGCGGGGAGTACCGAGATCACGTCGCCGTCGGCGACCTTCGTGTCGAGCGACTCGAGATACCGGATGTCGTCGTCGTTGCGGTACACGTTGACGAACTTGTGGAGCTTGCCGTCGCCGTCGACCAAATTGCCCGCGAGCCCCGGATGACGGGCGGTGAGCTCGGTGAACACGTCACCAACCGTGGAGCCGTCGGCGGTCACGGACGACGCGCCACCTGCGTGCACCCGCAGCAACGTGGGCAGCTTCACCTCGACGGCCATGTAACCACTCTACAAGCGAGACATGCGGCGACCGGAGAGAGCGGTAGGAGCGAGTACTAAAGACCGGCTACGTCCACGTCGACCTCTTCGGTGCGACCGTCGCGGATGCGGTACGCGCGCATGACTGGCTCGGCGTGCTTGAGGCTCACGATGACGTACACCCAGTGCGGTTCCATCGCTTGGCGGACATCGGTGTCAGAGGGGTACGCGTCGGTATGAGTGTGGGAGTGCCAGACGCCGACGAGCTCCTCACCCCTCGACTCGGCATCGCGCATCGAACGGAGCAGGTCGCGCGAGTCGACGGTGTAGGTGCGTGCGGATACGTCGGTATTCGTGCACGCGTAGATCGTGGTGACGTCGCCGACGACCTCACCGGTCTCGTGAACCGGCCCCGCGATCAGACCGCACGCCTCGTACGGAAGCCCGTCGTAGCAGTGGGCAACCATCCCGCGGTACTGCGCCAGGCTGAGTCGGAGCGTCGGCTCCACGAACGGCACGTCAGAGGATCAATGCGGCGCCGCGTCGCGGATCGCGCGCCACACGCGCTCGCTCGTGAATGGCATGTCGAGATGTCGAATCCCGAGGTGTGAGATCGCGTCGACGACCGCATTCTGGACCGCCGGTGTCGACCCGATGGTCCCAGACTCACCGATGCCCTTCGCGCCGAGCGGGTTGAGCGGGGTCGGCGTCTCGGTGTTCGACGCCTCGAAGCTGGGGAACTCCGCGGCGCTCGGCATCGCATAGTCCATGAGGTTCGCGGTCAACGGGTTGCCGTCGTCGTCGTAGACCACGCCTTCGTACAACGCCTGCGCCGCGCCTTGCGCAATGCCGCCGTGCTGCTGGCCGGTGACGAGCAATGGGTTGAGCACCCGACCGCAATCGTCGACCGCAATGTGGCGCAGCAGCTCGACGCGACCGGTCTCGATGTCGACCTCGACGACCGCGATGTGCGCGCCGAATGGGAACGTCGCTTCACCCTGGTTGAAGTCGATCTCGGCCTCGAGCTTCCCGTCCCAGGGTCCCTCGACCCCGGTCTTGAGCCAGTCCCATTGGCCACCCTTCCACGCGTCGGGCGCGCGGGAGAGCTCGTCGGCCTTGGTAGCGAGCTCTCCCCACGAGAGCGCGGTGGCGGGTACACCAGCGACGCCGAGCTTGCCGCTCTCGTGCACGACCACGTCCTCGACATTGGCTTCGAGGAGTTGGGCAGCGAGCCGCTTCGCCTTTTCGACGACCGCTTCGCTCGCCTTGTACAGCGCGCTGCCCGCGGTCTGGAGCGAGCGCGAGCCCATCGTGCCCATGCCGCGCGGGACCACTCCAGTGTCGGACTGGACGACTCGCACGTCTTCGATCGCGACACCGAGCAGCTCGGCGATGATCATGGCGTACGCGGTCTCGTGGCCCTGCCCGTGCGCCGACGTGCCGACGGTCGCCACGACGGTGCCGTCGGTCTGCACCTCGACCCCGCCGAACTCCTGGGACATCCCACCCGCGGTCACTTCGACGTACACGCCGATGCCGATGCCCAGCTGCTTGACGTCGCCCCGATCGCGCCGCGCCTTTTGATCGGCGCGCAGCTTCTCGTAGCCAGCGACGCGGCACGCTTCGTCGAGTGCCTTCGCGTACTCGCCGACGTCGTAGTTCGCGCCGGTCGAGGTAGAGACCGGGAAGCTCTCCGGCGCGATGAAGTTCTTTTTCCGGATCTCCACGGGATCGATGTCGAGCTCCACCGCGGCCATGTCGATGATCCGCTCCAAGAAGGCCGCCGCCTCCGGACGACCGGCTCCCCGGTACGCGCCGGTGGCGGTCGTGTTCGTGGCGACGCTGCGCGACGTCACCTCGACCTTCGGGATCTCGTAGACGCCGTGTCCCATCATGCGCGTGAGGAACGGCAGGAACGCGCCGATCGCCGGATAGGCGCCAGCGTCGCAGATGATCCTGGCCCGTACCGCCTGGATCATTCCGTCGCGGGTGAGCGCCATGTCGACGTACTGCACCTGCCCGCGCCCGTGGTTCATCGCGACCATGTTCTCCGAGCGCGTCTCCGTCCACTTCACCGGCCGTCCGAGGCGCATCGCAATCACCCCGGTCACGATGTGCTCGCAGTACGCGCCGGTCTTGGCGCCGAAGCCACCGCCGACCGCGGGGGCGATCACGCGTATCTTGTCGGGCTCGACGCCGAGCGCGGGAGCCATTCCGTCGCGCACGCCGAACGGGCCCTGGGTGGGCACGGTGACGGTCACCGCGCCATCGGCGCCGGGCTCCACGATGATGCCGTTTGGCTCCATCGGCACCGCCGCGACGCGCTGGTTCACGAACCGCCCGCTCACGACCACTTCGGCGCCGTCGAGGATCGTGGGGTCGGTCGTTGCGCCCATGACCACGAGGTCCAAAGCCTCGTTCGAGCCGTGATCCGGGAACAGCAACGGCGCGCCGTCTTCGAGCGCCTTCTCCGGGTCGATCACGACCGGCAACGGGTCGTAGTCGATGATCACCATCTCGGCCGCGTCGACCGCTTGTGCGCGGGTCTCCGCAACGACCGCGGCGACGGTGTCGCCGACGAAGCGCACAATGCCGTCGGCCAGCGGCGGGCGGCTGAACACGGCGTCGAGCATCACAAAGCCCTGCACCGGCGCGAGCTCGAGCGTGTCGTTCGTGTACACACCGACCACGCCCGGCATCGACTCGGCCTCGCTCGTGTCGATCGACGTGATCGTTGCGTGGGCCATCGTCGAGCGTACGAACACCACGTGCGCGCACCCGTCGGGCTCGAGGTCGTCGAAGTACTTCGCCTCGCCCGAGAGGATGCGTGGGTCTTCGACGCGACGGACGGGATTGCCGAGGATGGAGCCGGACTTCGCCACGGGCGAGGACTCTAATTCCCGCTCTTGGCCCTTCGGGCCGGGCCGCTAGGCCACGGCTCACTGCGCCGCAGGATACCTGCGGCGCGGACGCTCGCCTCTAGATGGTGGTCAGCCCGGCGATCACGGAACGGAACCCCTCGACCGTCTCGTCGATGATCTGCGCCACGGGCTTCACCTCGTCGATGCGGCCGGCAACTTGGCCGCCGAACGCGAACGCGGCGTCGAGGTCACCCTCGAAGTAGAGGCGCAGGATCCCGTCGAGCGTACCGAGGGCGACTTGGTCCTCGATGTGCTCGTGCGCTTCGCTGCGCGGCGTGGCGAGGACGCGGAAGCCGGGCTTGTGCCAGCGGTTGAGGAACACTGTGCCGGTCTCGGGGGTGTCGATGATGAGGTGCTTGTAGTTGTCGTGCACGGGCGACTCCGCAGCCGAGACCATGCGCGTGCCCATCTGGACCCCCTCGGCGCCCAGCGCAAAGGCGGCCGCCATCGATGGCCCGTCACACACGCCACCGGCTGCGATCACCGGCACGTCGACGGCCGCACACACCAACGGCACGAGCACCATCGAAGCGACGTCACGAGTGGCCTTGAAGCCACCGCCCTCTCCACCTTCCGCGACGATGCCGTCGACACCCGCGGCCACGGCCTTCAGCGCAGCGCGCAGGCTGGGCACGACGTGGAAGACCGTGATCCCCGCATCATGCAAGGCCGCCGTGAACACGCCCGGGTCTCCCGCGGATGTGGTGACGAACCGCACTCCGTGGCTATGGACGAAGTCCACGATGCTCGGGTCACGCACGAAGAGCTGCGCGATGTTCACGCCGAATGGCTTGTCCGTGAGGTCGCGCATCTTCGCGATCTCGTCGCGGACCTGGTCGAGCTGCCCGGATGACGTCTCGATGATGCCGAGTGCCCCGGAATTCGAGACCGCAGACGCGAGCTGAGCCCGCGCGATGTACCCCATCGGCGCCTGGACGATTGGATAGTCGACACCCAGCAGATCGCTGACTCGAGTGCGGACCGAAGGTGCCGTCATCGACCCTGCGATGCGAGTGCGAGATCACCTTCGAGCTTCACCGGATCACCGCTCGCGGCCGAGCGGTACGCGGCCTCGACGAGCGCGTGCGCGGCGAGCGCATCGGCGAATCCGGGCGTGGCCGCGCCACCAGCGCGCACCGTGTGCACCCAGTTTCGGGCGCCGAGGTAGAGGTAGAAGAAGACGTCCGTGCGCGTCAAACCGAGCTGCTTCCAGTGGGCGGCGCGCAGCGCGTCGAGGTCGGCATGCTCAGCCGGTGTGTCGGGTCGCTGGATGAGGAGACCGTCCTCGGGCGCACCGACGACGAAGTCCGCCGTGACTTCCACCGCACCGTG
The DNA here is from genome assembly GCA_040881685.1 of Acidimicrobiia bacterium. Classification (NCBI taxonomy): domain Bacteria; kingdom Bacillati; phylum Actinomycetota; class Acidimicrobiia; species Acidimicrobiia bacterium. The sequence goes on from JBBECS010000003.1 coordinate 111,896, forward strand.
CTCGAAGAACACTTCGAGTCGGCGCTCTTCACGGCCGCGCACGCCATTGAACACGGTCAGGAACGTGCCGATGACACCTGAGTCGTGCTCGACCGTGGCGGCCGCGACGTCTTCGACGTCGTAGCCGAAGTGGCTGCGAGTGTGGCCGAAGACCCGGGTCGCCGGCCCGAAGAGCCACGAGACCACATCCGCGCCGTGGATGGTGTGCTCGAGCAGCGCGCCGCCGCCGGCCTGGGTGCGATCCGAGCGCCACGACGAATGGCCGGGCACGACGTCTCCCGTTGGCCAGTACTGGTCTTCGCGCAGCACGTATCCCATCGGCGCGCCGAGCTCGCCGCTGTCGACGAGATCCTTGAGCCGGTTGAAGAGGTAGTGGAAGCGCGAGTGGAAGCCGACCTGCGCGGTGAGCCCGGATGCGATCACAGCGTCGTGCATCTCCCGCACGATCGGGAAAGTCGGTGCCAGTGGCTTCTCACACAGCACCGGCTTGCCGGCCGCGAGAGTGGCGAGCAACAGATCGCGATGAGTCGAGGTGGGACTCGCGATGAGCACGGCCTCGACTTCGGGATCGTCGATGACTGCCTGCCCGTCGGCATGCAAGCGTTCGAACCCACGAGCGTTGCGGTTGGCCGCCATGCGGGCGTCCTCCGAGAGATCCGCCGCCGCGACCGCGCGCACGTCGCCGTCTTCAACGAGCTGGCCGAGCCCGGCCGCGTGGACCTGACCGATCATCCCGCACCCGATCAGTCCGACCCCTAGGGGCTGCTCCCCTGCCATCGTCAACCTCCAGCGAACGAAGAGGGGGACGGTACCGTGACCACGTGCCACCCCGCCCCACTCCGACGATCAACAACCGACGCGCCAGATACGACTACCTCGTCCTCGATACCTACGAGTGTGGCCTCGTGCTCAAGGGTGCCGAGGTGAAGTCCATCCGCGAAGGCAAGGCCAACCTGCGCGAGGCATACGCGCGCGTGCAGGACGGCGAGGTGTTCCTCCACGGGATGCACGTCATGCCCTACTCGCACTCCCAGGAGGAGCTCGACCCGATCCGTCCGCGCAAACTTCTCCTGCATCACCGTCAGATCGACGAGCTTGCGCGCGCAACCGCCGAGAAGGGCGTGACGCTGGTGCCGCTGCGGCTCTACTTCAAGGACGGCCGGGCCAAGGTCGAGCTCGCCACGGCGCGAGGGAAGCGTCAGTACGACAAGCGCCAGGCGATCGCCAAGCGCGACGCCGAGCGCGAAGCCGAGCGCGCCATGAAGGGCCAGCGGGATTGAGACCCCTGAAATCGGGGGCTCACACGGCAGGTAGACTGTTCCTGTCGGGTCACACGCATCGACTCGACACTTGACAATGGGGGTGCGTGGCTTCGATTTCGTGTGTCGAAGCGGGTGAAGCGAGCCGACGTCGCCGGATCGTCGTGAAAGAGCCGGCACAACCAATAACTGCTGAGGACAACGACCTCGCACTCGCGGCCTAACTTCGGTTGGGTCGTGCGCCTAGGACCGGATGCGCTGCTGGTTCGCCTAGGCGTCATTGACAGCGGCTTACCGGATGGTCAGGCCCCAGGGGCCATTCGGGACATCTACTGAGGTTGGGACCGCCGTTCGGCGCCGGTGAACGGCGGCGGTCCGACAACTTTCACCGGATGCGCTCGGAGAAGCCCCGCTGAGGACATGGAAGACGCGGGTTCGACACCCGCCACCTCCACTCCCCCACTACGAGCATGTGACGATCAACCCACGTACGCGACTGGGAAACGTCACATGCTCGTGCTGTCTCGGCTCAGCCGCACCCACAGGTGACGGATGCCGGTGTGACGGTTGCTCCTGGTCCACTCGACGGGCCGCGTGAGTTCGTACGTCGCGAAGGCCGGCAGGAGCTCTTCGAACATCACGCGCATCTCGAGACGGGCCAGGCTCGCGCCCAGGCAGTAGTGGATGCCGTGGCCGAACGACAGGTGCGGGTTCGGGTTGCGGCGCACGTCGAACTCCATGGAGTGCTCGAAGACCTGCTCGTCACGATTGGCTGAGCCCTCCCAAAACAGCACCTTGTCCCCCGGTGAGATGTCGTGACCGCGCAACGTCACAGCACGCGTCGCGGTGCGGCGCTTCGATGGTGACGGCGCCGTCCACCGCAGCATCTCTTCGGTCGCGCTCGGCAGCAGATCGAGGTCGTTGCGCAAGGTACGGAGTTGATCCGGGCGCTCGATGAGTGCCAGCAAGCCACCCGTGATCGCGTTGCGCGTGGTCTCCGAACCGGCTGCGAACAACAGCGAGAAGAACGAGTACAGCTCGGCATCCGAGAGGGTGGGCGGGTCGACGTCACCGAGCGTGGCGTGCACCACCACCGACAGCATGTCGTCGGTCGGGTGCGCTCGCTTCTCGGCGATCAGCGCGGCTCCGTACTCGAGCATCCGCCGCTGCGCCGGACCGTTCCCACCCCCAGGTGGCGGTGCCGAGTCGCCGGTGCGGATGTCGAAGCCGGGGTCGACCGCTTCCCAGAGCTCGTGACGGTCCGCTTCGGGCACGCCGAGCAGGATGCAGATCATCTGCATCGGGAGCTCGGCGGCGACATCGGTCAAGAAGTCGAGCTCCTCACCGTCGTCGATCTCCGCGAGCAGCGCGCCCGTGCGCGCCCGAAGCTCATCTTCGAGTCGGGCCACCATGCGGGGTGTGAGCCCCGTGCTCACGAGGCGGCGGATGCGCGCGTGACGCGGGTCGTCCATCATGTTCAGCACGACCCCGGCAACTTCGAGATCCTGAAGCAGGGTTCCCCCGTGCTCGCGGTCACCGCCCCGCTCCGAGGAGTAGACGTCGGGGTTGCGCAGCACCTCGAGTGCTTCAGCGTGCGTCGCTACCGACCAGAAGCCCTCACCATCGGGCGTGTGCTGAGTGGGCTCGTGCCACCACACCGGCGCGTCGCGGCGGTGGACTTCGAAGAGGTCATGCGGAAAGCCCTGAGCGAAGTTGTCGAGGTCGGTGAGGTCGATCTCGGTCAGCTCCGTCGCCGACATCAAGGCGTCTCGGTTGTTTTCGAAGCGGGTTCGTGGGCGAGGTCGCGTAGGTATTCGATGCGCTCGTCGAGCAACAGCTCCTTGGCGAGGCGACGCGTCGCCTTCGACGACGAGCCGCTCACGACGTGCGCCGGGAACTCGACCCACAATGGCGCTGTCGCTCGTGCTACGTGCCTGATCGAGGTCGCGTCGGCATCGAGCTTCTCGAGAGCTCGAATGAGCGAACCGGGGTTGCGCGTGAAACGGATCGCGGCGCGGTCACGTTCGACGCCCTGATCACGCAGCGCCCACACCTGGAGCCATTCGCCAAACCGTCGCGGCAGGTAGCCCAAGACCGTCTTGAGCAGGTTGTCGTCGCTGGCATCGACCGCCGAGATCGCCCCGCTCGTGAGGGCCACCGTCCAGCTCGCGAGCGCAATGTCCCAGCTGGCGATCCGACTCACCTCGTATGCGAGGATCGCCTCAAGCTCATCGCGGCTCAACGTCTTGCCGAGACCAGTGGTGACGCCGATGACGGTGTTCGACGGCCGCGTCCCGACACCAAACGAGTTCGGGGCGTCGTCGTCGATAACCGCGAAGCGCGGAACCGGGAGGCCGCTCGCGAGCGCCAGCCCTTCGAGGAGGTTCCGGACTTCGGGGTGCTCGTCAGGCGTCGCGATGTGCGCACCGGTCTCCTTCAGCACCCGACGCTCGAGTGTTCGGCGTTGAAACGGGATTCGAACCAATCCGATGACCACACCCGCAACCGCGGACACCGCCGCGATGCCACCGATGCCGATGGCCATCCACTTCAACGTGTTCAGATCGTCGGGGAACACCTCGAGACCGAAGATGACGGACAGCACGACACCGAGCACGACAGCCACGGTCGCGAGGGCGATCGCCAACATGTAGTTGACGGTCGCCAGTACCAGAAGCAGCGCGATGCGTGCACGGTTACGCCGCGCGAAGAGATCTGGGCTATCGGCCACCGTGACGCGGGATGACTCAGACAAGAACCGGCTGTCCGCCGCGCTCCATGCACTGCACGTCGAAATAGATCGGCAGCAGGTGCTTCACGTAGAACGCGTGCACGACGAGGTCACCGATCACGAGGTCGTCGTACTCCTTGACCCTCACGCGGTCGTCCTTCTCCGCCCAACGCTTGCTCTTGTCGAGCAACTCATCGACTTCGGCGCGCGTTTCCTGCAGGAGCCCGAGGTGGTCGTATCCGGGGGAGCTCATCGGCTTCGGGCTCTCCGCCAACAGGATGAAGTCGCCGTTCGGGTCGCCGGTGAGCATCACGTGGCAGAGCTGCCCGACGACTTCGGTGTCGACGCCCGTCCAGCCGAAGACGTCCCCGTAGAACGCATCCACTTCCTTGCGGAAGACGTCGTCGAGCGTCCCGACGGGGAAGGTGAGCTCCATGTGGTTGAAACGCATGTTCGGCAGCGTACCGAACCCGCGCTCCGGTCGGGTCAGTTCGTCTCCGGATCGAGCGGGAAGTGGGCGAACACGCGGAGCTGCCCGCGTTGACGTTGCAACACACTGCGCCACATCTCGGACGGGGTCTCGGACCAGGGGTCTGCGCAGTCCGCGTCCACCACGAACCAACCGTCGGCTGCGAGCTCCCCCTCGAGCTGTCCCGGACCCCATCCGGAGTAGCCCGCAAAGACCCGGACGCGATCCACCGGCGGCGCGACTGCCGTTGGCGACCGTTCGAGGTCGACGGTTCCGATCTCGCCGAACAGCTCGGCAAAGCCGTCAGGATCGCCGCCACCCGCGCGGCGCCCAATGCCGATGGCAGCGTCGGGTTGCACGGGTCCACCGACGAACACCACGGCCGGCTCCGCCGCGATTGGTGCCCACTCGGGCAGCGGATCGACGAGCGAAGCAGCGCTCGGCCGATTGAGCACCACGCCGAGCGCGCCGTCCTCGTTGTGGTCCAGCACGAGCACGACCGCCCGAAAGAAGTTGGGGTCTTCCAGCTCCGGCGTCGCGACGAGGAGCTTCCCCTTCAAGAGCTCGACTATCACGACCCCCTCGATCTCGCCGTCAGGCGAGGTCGAGGCTCAGCATACGGATCGCGTTGCCGCGCACGATCTTGTGGATCGTCTCGGCGTCGAGGCCGGAGAACATCTTCTCGGCGACTTCCTTGGTGTGCGGCCACGTCGAGTCGGTGTGCGGGTAATCCGTCTCGAACGTGATGTTGTCGACACCGACCTCTTCGAGCGAGGCAAGCCCATGCTGGTCACGGAAGAAGCAGCCGAAGATCTGGCGGTAGTAGTAGGTGGACGGCGGTTCCGGCACGATGTCGCGGACCTCGCCCCACGCTCGGTGCTCCTGCCACACGTCGTCAGCGCGCTCGAGGATGTACGGGATCCAGCCGATCTGGCCTTCCGAGTAGGCGAGCCGCAGCTCGGGAAAGCGCACGAGCACACCCGAGAAGAGGAAGTCGCTCATCGAAGACATCGCATTTCCGAACGAGAGGGTTGCTGCCACCGCGGCAGGCGCGTCGGCCGAGGTGGCAGGCATCTTCGACGACGAGCCGATGTGCATGCAGACGACCGTCGCGGTGTCGGCGCACACCGCGAAGAACGGATCCCAGTAGCCGGAGTGGATGCTCGGCAACCCGAGGTGTGGCGGGATCTCGCTGAAGCACACGGCATGCACACCCCGCGCGGCATTGCGCTTCACCTCAGCTGCGGCCGCGTCGACATCCCAGAGCGGGACGATGGTCAGCGGGACCAGATGACCGCCGCTGTCACCACACCATTCATCGACCATCCAGTCGTTGTACGCGAGCACGCACGCCATGCCGAGCTCACGGTCGTCGGCCTCGAGGAAGGTCTGCCCGCAGAACCGCGGAAAGGTGGGGAACGACACTGACGCTTCGACGTGGTTCATCAACATGTCATCGACTCGAGCCTTCGGCTCGTAACAGCCAGGCCGCATCTCGTCGTAGGTGATCGGTGACAGGGTCATGTCATCGCGGTCGAATCCGACAGCCGCCACATGACGCTTGTGCGGATAGACCGTCCCCTCGAAGACCCAGCAGTCGGCTTGGGGCGCGTCATCGGCGAACGCCAGCTCGTACGTGCCGCCGCCGACGTGACGCATGCCCGCCAGGCCCTTGCGCTCGATGTGCGGCCCGCGCTCGCGGTGCCGTTCGGGGAGCCAGCGCTCCCACACGTGGGCCGGCTCGACGACGTGGTCGTCGACGCTCACGATCAACGGGACCAGGGGGGTCTCGGCGGGACTCACGGACCCTCCCTTTCGGGTCGAGATCGATCTGACGGGTCGTCACATTATCCGGGACCTCTGCGACCCGCCCCGTGGCGCGCGCGTACGGTGCTCACGTGCCTCACGACCTCGTGCTGCGCGGCGGGACCGTCGTCGACGGGACCGGCCGCGACCGCGCTCGCGCCGACGTGGCAGTCGACGGCGACCGGATCACCGCGGTCGGCACCGTGGACGCTCCGGGGCGACGCGAGCTCGACGTCGACGGTCGGCTCGTGACGCCGGGTTTCGTCGACATCCACACGCACCTCGACGCCCAGCTCGCGTGGGATCCGACCGGCTCGTCGTCGTGCTTCCACGGTGTGACGACGGTTGCGGTCGGCAACTGCGGCGTCACGTTCGCGCCGGTCGGCCCGAACGATCACACCTACCTCGCCGAGATGATGGAGTCGGTCGAGGACATACCAGCGCGCAGCATCCTCGAAGGGCTGCCGTGGAACTGGGAGACGTACGGGGAGTACCTCGACTGGCTCGAGTCGACTCCCAAGGGCGTCAACGCCGGCGGCATGGTGGGTCACTGCGCGCTGCGCTACTACGCGATGGGCGAGCGAACCCTCGACGAGACCGCAGTGCCGACCGACGACGAGCTCGCGAAGATGACCGCGCTCGTCGACGAGGCGCTGGACTCCGGCGCGCTCGGCTTCTCGAGCTCGCGCACCTTGCGCCATCGCGTTCCCGACGGGCGGTTCGTCCCTGGTACCTACGCGAGCCCCGACGAGCTCTTCGCATTCGCCGATGTGCTCGGGCGGCGCGGTCGCGGCGTGATCGAAGTCGCACCACGATTCGACGGGGAGGGCCCCACACTCCCCCGCGTCGAATCGGAGATGGCGTGGATCGCCGAGGCCAGCCTGCGTTCCGGCCGCCCGATCACGTTCGGGCTGTCCCACACTCACAGCCAGGGCGAGCACTACCGCCGAGCGATCGAGCTCGCGCGCGAGGCGAACGCGCGAGGCGGCCACGTACGACCGCAGACCACGCCTCGCTTCATCGGCGTGCTCACGGGCATCGCACATCGAACCCCGTTCGACCACCACACCGCATGGCAGGCGCTCCAATCCCTCGCGCTCGGGGAGCGCCTCGCCATGTTGCGCGACCCCAGTGGGCGGGCCCGGCTCGTGGACGCTGCAAAGGATGACCGCGCCGGTCTCGACGTGTTCTTCGTGCTCAACGGCCCCGACGGGGTGGCGCGTTACGACTGCCAGCCGGAGCGCTCGCTCGTCGCCGTTGCCGACGCACGCGGCGTCACGCCGGTCGAAGCGTTCATCGACCTCGCGATCGAGACCGATGGTGCGCTGCTGCTGTCGTGGCCACTCCTGAACCAGAGCGTCGACGCGATCGGCGAGATGCTGACGCAGCCGGAGGTCTTGTCCGGACTCGCCGACGCCGGCGCCCACGTAGGCCAGACAATGGACGCGAGCGCACCGACCTACCTGCTCACCTACTGGGTTCGTGAGCGACAGCTCCTCACGCTCGAAGACGCGGTTCGACGCCTCACATCAGATACGGCGACGACGTTCGGTATCCCCGATCGCGGCATCCTGCGGGCGGGCGCGTTCGCCGATCTCAACGTCATCGACTGGGACGCGCTCGAGCTCCCCGTCCCCGAGTACGTGCATGACTTCCCGAACGGCGCCGGCCGGTATCTCGGCCGGGCCACGGGCTACGACGCCACGATCGTGAACGGCACCGTGTTCATGGAGCATGGCGAGCACACCGGCGCACTCACCGGCCGCGTCGTGCGGAGCACCTCAGCCCCTGTTTGAGGAACCTCAGTCGGCGTCGGGGTCGACCTTCACGAGGAGCTTCCCGGTGTTCTCGCCGGTGAACAGCATGTTGAGGGCGCGTGGTGCGTTCTCGAGCCCGTCGACGATCTGCTCGCGCGCTTGGAGCCGTCCCTCGAACGTCCACTCGAGAAGCTTCGCCGCCCCTTCGTCGAAGCGATCGAGGTAGTCGAGCACGAGGAACCCCTCCATGCGCGAGCGGGTGGCGATGAGCTTGAAGTAGTTGTGCATCGATTCCGGGAGACCCGACTCGTTGTAGCTGGAGATCGTGCCGCACATCGCCACCCGAGCATTGAGCGCGAGGCGGGCGAGGGCCTCGTCGAGGATGGTGCCACCGACGTTGTCGAAGTACACGTCGATGCCGTCAGGACACAACTCGTCGAGGCGCTTGGCGACGTCCTCGGTCTTGTAGTTGATGCACGCGTCGAACCCGAGGTCTTCCGTGACCCATGCGCACTTCTCGTCGGTCCCGGCAATGCCGATCACCTGGCAGCCGAGGATCTTGCCGATCTGGCCTGCCAGTGAGCCCACCGAGCCGGCCGCGCCTGAGATGACGACCGTGTCGCCCTCGCGCGCCTGCGCGATGTCGGTCATGCCGAAGTAGGCGGTCATCCCGCTCGAGCCGAGCACGTTGAGGACCGCCATCATCGGCACACCGTCCGGGACGACGCGTGCGAGCACGTCGGCCCCGACGACTGCATGCTCCTGCCATCCGAGCATTCCGGTGACGGTCGCGCCGACTGGGTAGGTGTCGCTGCGAGACTCGATCACCTTCCCGACACCGCCGCCGCGCATCACCTCGCCGATCTCCACCGGCGGGAGGTACGACGGCTCCTCGCGGATCCAGACCCGGTTCGTCGGGTCGATCGACAAGTACGCCATTCGCACGAGCGCTTCCCCGTCATTCAGCTCTGGGGCGTCGGACTCCACCAACTCGAACGTGTCGTCATCGACCATGCCGACGGGCCGCTGTGCAAGCCGGAGCTGACGATTCCTCGTGGCCATGGCGCTATTCCGTCCGGTCGAACAACTTGACAGCAAGCAGCAGCATTGCTGCGCCGAAGCCAAGGGTGATGAGCGCATCGGCCCAGAGCGGCACCGTCCAGCCGAGGACGTCGAGCTTCGCGGTTGTGGGCAGCACCGTTCGTCGGATGGCGTCGATCGGGTACGTCGCCGGATTGAGACGGGTGATCACCCCGAGCCACTCCGGGAGCTGGACCAGCGGGAAGATCGCGCCGGAGAGGAACAGCATCGGCTGCATCACCAACGCCATCACCATCTGGAAGCTCTCCATGCGCTGCATCCGGCTCCCGATCACGATGCCGAACGCCGTGAGCGCGAACGCCAGCAGCAGCAGGAAGCCGAACATCTGGAAGAAGCTGGCGACCGTGAACGACACGCCGACCACCGGGGCCACGACCACCAGCACGATGCCTTGGAGCACCGACACCGATCCGCCGCCGAGTGCCTTGCCGATCACGAGTGACGATCGCGAGATCGGTGCCACCATCATCTCGCGCATGAAGCCGAACTCGCGATCCCACACGATCGCCATGGCGGAGAACAGCGCCGAGGTGAGCACCGACATCCCGAGGATTCCGGGGAACAGGTACTGCTGGTAATCCACGCCACCAGCTCCGCGGCTGCCGATCGCGCCCTCAAGACCCGCCCCGAGCACGAACAGGAACAACAGAGGCTGCGCGATGCCCGAGATCAGCCGGGTCGGCATCCGGAACAGTCGGATGATGTCGCGGCGCCAGATCATGAGCGCGGCGCGGACGTTGCGGGCGAACGCGCCGTCACGGCGGACGTCGGCGTGCTTGGTGATGGTCATCTCGCTGGTTCGTACGGCAGCGTCGGCCATCAGCTGCCTTCCTTCCGGAAGCCACGAACCATCGGGTTCATCTTGAAGCGGTCGGTGGCACCTGCTTCCGCGTCCCTGATGTCACGCCCCGTGTACTCGATGAACACATCGTCGAGGCTGGGGCGATGCATCGCGACGTTCTGGACGTTCACCGTCAGGAGCCCGAAGAGTCGCGGCACGAATGACTCACCCTCGGGCACGCGCAGCCGTAGGCCCTCGTCGGTGAGCTCACCGGTGATCCCCAGCTCACGCTCGATCTGCTCGAGCGCGAGCCGGTCGTCACTCGTTTCGAGCGTCACCGTGTCGAGCCCGACCGAGTTCTTGAGCGCGTCGGGAGTGTCGATGGCGACGATTCGTCCCTGGTCGATGATCGCGATGCGGTCGCATCGCTCCGCCTCGTCCATGTAGTGCGTGGTGAGGAACATCGTCGTTTCCTCGCGTTCGCGCAACGTATCGACGTAGTCCCAGATGTGGACGCGCGTCTGCGGGTCGAGGCCGATCGTGGGCTCATCGAGGAACAGCACACGTGGTGAGTGCAAGAGTCCGCGCGCGATCTCGAGCCGGCGCTTCATGCCTCCTGAATAGAAGCGCACTTGCTGATCGGCGCGTTCGGTGAGTCCCACCATCTCGAGCAAAGGAGCCGCGCGCTCGCGCACACTCCCGGCGGGGTAGCCGTAGAGGACCGCGTGGAAGCTCAGGTTCTCGGCGCCCGTGAGGTAGTCGTCGAGCGTGAGCTCCTGGAACACGAGGCCGATGCTCGAACGGACGGCCCCCGGCTCGGTCCCCACGTCGTACCCGGCCACCCGCGCCGACCCGGCGCTTGGTCGCAGCAGGGTGCAGAGGATCGAGATCGTCGTGGTCTTGCCCGCACCGTTCGGGCCGAGGAACCCGAAGAGCTCCCCCGGTTCAACCGTGAACGACACATCGTCGACGGCCGTGAACTCGCCGAAGCGGCGCACGAGACCATCGACCTCGATCGCAGGTGCGGTGCCCATCGGCGGCAGTCTCTCACTTGGCCTCGCGGTCCCCGCGAGGATGGGACGGTGGACAACGACGAGCTCGACGAAGCAGTGCGCCGGGCCGACCTCGACGACCTCCTACGCATGGTCGACACACTGTGCTCGGTACGCGACTGGGACGGACTCGAGACGCTGCGGGATCGCTGTGCACGTGGCCACGAGACCGGCCGTCAGCTGTGGCCGGTGGCGTCCCACTCGGCGTACCGCCTCGCGCTCGAAGCCCCGGCACCGTGGGCGGCTGCAATGCTCGGCGACGACAGCGCCACATTCTCGCTCGGCCCGCTCCCCGAGGTCGCGGCGCAAGCCCACGAGTGGCACGACCTCGCGCCACATGTGCCTCGTGGCGTGCCCGCCGTGCTCGCCGCCCATGAACGCGTGATGCGCGGCGAGGACCTCTCCGACGTCGAGCTGCCCGGCCCAGCGGTCCTCGAGGTGCCGCTGAAGCTCATGGAGTGGGAGCCGCGCTACGCGCTTGCCGAGTACCGACCCGACGAGGCCGACTTCCCGATGCCTGACGTCCCGACGCTGCAACCAGCGGCGTTGCCGCCGGCACCCGGCGAGATCGAACGTGACGAGGCGAGCCGAGCACTCGTCGAGCTCGTGCGCGCATGGACGACCGGGTCGGACGGACACGCTGACGCCGTGTCCGTGCGCGGAGGTTCACTCGATGCGATCGCCGCGCTCGGTCACCGCCAGGCTCGTGCGGCACCGATCGACGCGGCGCGCGCGATGGCGCTGATGGCTTGGGCTGCCGCCAGCGGTGGCGCTCACGGCCGACGCGCGGGGGCGGCCGCGGGACGATTCGGCGCGTGGTGGGCCGCTGGCGCACTCACCGACCTCCTCGACGTGTGGCCGCCCGATCCCGATCGGTTGGGAGCGGAGCTAGCGCGGTTGGAGTTCGTGACCTGGGAGGGCGGTGAGTCCGACACCGGCTGGCGTCTGCATCTGGCGGTTGCGGACGACGCTCGGGGCCGCGCGTGGGCGATGGGCGGCACCGATGCGCGCTGATCTGTGTCGCGTCCTGACTCGTACAATCGTGGGCTGCCCTCCCACGCACTGAGCTTCTTCGGCCTCGAGTCGATCGACGAGCGGCGTTGGCGCATGCCCGTCGTCCGCGGGTTGTGCTCAGGGATGGGAACGCTGTTCGGAGGGTGCGCGCTCGGCGCATCGATCGAGATCCTCGAGCACATGACGGAGAGGCCGCTGGTGTGGGCCACCGCGCAGTTCTTGGAGTTCGCGCGCCCGCCGTCCGTCGTCGAGCTCGAAGCAACGGAGGTTGTGCACGGGCACGCGTCCTCGCAGGCGCGCGTGCTCGCGCACGTCGACGGTCAAGAGATCTTCACGGTCGTCGCCGCGCTCGGGCGACGCACGTTGCCGTGGGAGGGCGAGTGGGCAGTCCGGCCGGACCTGCCGTCGGTGGCAGACAGCAAGCCGCGCCCGCTCGCACCCCGTTTCGAGGGCACGATCGCAGAGCGGCTCGCCATGCGCCTTGCGAACGGGAGAGACACCGAGCACCTCGACGGCACGCCGACGCCTGACGGGCGAAGCGCGCTGTGGGTGCGGGTGCCCTTCGGCACCGAGGCGACAGCGGCCGCGCTCGCGATCGTGGCCGACTACGTGCCTTTCGGGGTGGGCCAGGCCCTCGGACACCAGATCTCGGGCAACAGCATCGACAACACGCTGCGCCTGGTCCGGGCGGGTACGACGGAGTGGGTGCTTGCCGACGTGCGGGTACAGGCGGTGTCCGGTGGATTCGGGCACGGCGTCGTACACCTGTGGGCGGAGGACGGCACACTGCTGGCGACCGCAAGCCAGTCCGTCATCGTGCGCGACCAGCACACCGGGTCGGATGACCCGGAGCGGCGAACGTCCCAACCGGCGGCGGTGAGGCGACCGGGCGGCTTTGCCGACCCGGCGCCGGCGGAGACGAAGCCTGCGGAGTCGACCAGAGATGCAGGTACCCTGCCGCCGAGTGAGCCCGACCAAGGTTGATGAGGCAAGCCAAATGAGTGTGCCTCAGCGCTTCGGGATCACGGTCCCGTTCGAGGGCGTCCCGTTGCACGAGCACAAGGCGTGGTTCGAAGAGCTGGAGCGCCTCGGGTACACCGATGTGTGGTCAGCCGAGGCCGGGGCCTTCGACGCGTTCACGCCGCTCGCGCTCGCGGCGGCGTGGGCACCGTCGCTCCGGCTCGGTACCGCGATCGTGCCTGCGTACACGCGCGGAGCGGCCACGATCGCTCAGACGGTCGCCGCGATGTGCTCAGCCGCGCCTGGTCGATTCGCGCTCGGAATCGGCGCGTCGTCCGACGTGATCGTGCACAACTGGAACGGCATCCCGTTCGAGCATCCGTACCAGCGAGTGCGCGACACCATCCGCTTCCTGCGGGCCGCGCTCGCCGGCGAAAAGGTGACTGCCGAGTACGAGACGTTCGCGGTGAAGGGGTTCCGGCTCGGTGCTGCGGTTCCTGAGATGCCGCCGATCCTCGTTGCTGCGTTGCGTCCCGGCATGCTGCGCCTCGCCGGCCGCGAGGGTGACGGCGCGATCATCAACTGGCTGTCGGCCGAAGACGTCAAGACGGTGGTGCCTCATGTGGGCGAGGGCAAGGAGATCGTTGCCCGTATCTTCGTGCTCGCCACCACCGACCGCGACCTCGTGCGTTTCGTGGGTCGACGCTCGATCGCCGCGTACCTGAACGTGCCCGTCTACGCGCAATTCCACGAGTGGCTCGGGCGCGGCGCCGCACTCGCTCCGATGTGGGACGCCTGGAAGTCGGGCGACCGTGCCGCGGCAACCGAGGCGATCCCCGACGAGCTCGTCGACCAGCTCATCGTGCACGGCACGGCCGACGAGATCCGCGAGCACCTGGCTCGGTTCACCGCCAACGGTGTGACGACTCCCGCGCCGGCGATCCTCGGTTCGGGCGAAGAGGTGCGAGAGGTCGTGCGGGCGCTGGCGCCCGGAGCCTGATTCTGCTCTCGGCGCGGTCGCCCGTTCTGGAGCTAGCCCGCGACCGAGACGGCGTCGCGGGTCCGTTGGCGGATCTTCGCCAGTCGGAGCGCGGCCAGCAGTCGGACCGTCCACCAACCGAAGTCGATCTCACCGAAGCGCTCGGAGAATCGCGCGGAGGTAGGCGCGTTGTGGTGGTTGTTGTGCAGGCCCTCGCCCAGCGTGAAGAGCGCGAGAACTCGGCCGTTCGTGGCCTTGTTGTCGTGGGGTCGACTGCCGTGCGTGTGCCCGACGGCATTGATCGCGCCCGACATCATCAGATAGGTGACCGCGTGTACTACGGCCGCAACCAGGCCGGTCTGCCAGCCGAAGATGAGACACGAGATCGTGACGCCGACGCCGAGACCGAGGAACGCGTGGTCGAGCAGGAACTTGTCCAGGCGATCGGGCGGAAGGTCGCGCGCGTACTTGGTCACGGTCTCACCGTCGCGCGCCGTGCGGCGGTAGAGCGCCGCGTTCGCCAGCTGCACACGCCAGAATCCCAGGACGATCGGGCTGTGAGGGTCGCCCGGCGTGTCGCTCGCCGCGTGGTGCTTGCGGTGAACCGCCGCCCATTCACGAGCGCGCATCCCGGTGGAGATCCAGAGGAAGAAGCGCAGGACCATCGCCGCGGCCGGGTGCACCGTGATCGCCCGGTGGGCGAGACCACGATGGAGGTAGACGGTGGTGGCGAGCGTCGCGACCTGGGCGATGACGAAGCCGGCGGCGATGCCGAGCAGCAGATTCATCGCTCGACGGTAGCGGACGCAAGCGCCTCTCCTGGAAGCAGACGCTCGATCAGAACTTCGTGTCCTCGCGCCAACGCTCCAGCAACGCCCGGTCGCCGAAGACCTCCAGCGGGTCGATCGCCCCTCGCCCCATCACCCAGGCCAGCAAGCTCGACGCCGGAGCACGGGCGGCCACGTCACCCTTGCCGTGCGTGCGCTCGACGTCGAGGCCCGACGCCCCGAGCCGGAGCATCCATTCGCCCTCGACATCGGTGCAATGCAGATGGATGGTCTCGCCGGCTCCGCTTCGCTCCTCACGCCACGCCATGTTCGGGAGCAGCGTCACCCACTCGTCGATGCCATCCGCGGCGAGGTGCGCGTCGATCGGCTGCGCCGTGCCGGCGGCGAGTTGCGCATCCACGCGGTGCATGGCGGTCTCGTGCGCCTGACGTCGTTGCCAGAAGCCGATGGTTGCGGGTGGGGCCCACGTCCAGCACGCGTCCTCGGGTGACCGGGACGCCAAGGTGTCGGCGAGCTCCGTCGCGCCTTCGCGAACCCACGCCGGTCGGGCGGCAACGTCATCCGGGGACTTGATGCCCGAGTCACGCGAGCTCGTGAACGAATCCGACGGCTCGCGGTTGCAGGACAGGGCGGCCCAGCGATGCACCACGCCGATGTGGTCCAAGAGATCGGCAACATTCCACTTCGGACACGACGGCACCGGTGCATCGAGCCCGGCTTGTTCGGCCGCGTCGACGAGTGCCGAGGCGTTCTCGCGAATCGCGCCGATGTAGTCGATGTCTGTGGGCATGCCGAGAGGCTACCGACCGAGCCGCACGTACCCTGCGGCGCAGGTAGCCGGGGGCCGAGCGCCCCGGCGCGAAGGCGGCGGCTTTGCCGACCGCCGGAGCAGGAGTCGTCGCTCGCGACGACGACCAATGGAGGCGTAGCGCCGAGAGCGGGAAGGAGATGAGACTACGAGACGGGGCGCACGAGCTCGGGGCCGTTGTTGTCGGCCTTGTTCACAAGCGTGCTCACCGGCCACAGCTCGAATGCGTCATCGGGCGCGGGCACGAGCAGCTCGGACAGCGTGGCCACATCGTGGTCTTCGGGGTCGAGCCAGCGCGCCCACGCGGCTTCCGGCAACGCGACCGGCATCCGGTCATGGATGGGTGCGAGCAGGTCGTTCGGCTTGGTCGTGACGATCACGCACGATCGAAGCCAGCCGTCCTCCCCGACGCCTTCCACCTCCTGGCCATCAGGGACCTTCCACGCCGCCCAGAGCCCGGCGAACGCCATCGGCTCACCGTCGCGGCGGTGCACGAAGACCGGTCGCTTCTTCGGCCGCCCCTTCGGCGTCGTGGGCGGCGCCACGACCTCCCACTCGTAGAAACCGTCGGCCGGGATGATGCAGCGGTGCTTCTCAAACGCCCGCTTGTACGCCGGCTTGGTGTCGAGCCCCTCGGCTCGAGCGTTGATCATGCGGTCACCGACGGCCGCGCTCTTCGCCCACGACGGCACGAGGCCCCACCGAACCTGCGACAAGACACGGCGATCCTCCCGTTGGCGGACGACCATGACCTGCTGGCGCGGTGCGATGTTGTAGTTGGGCTCGACGATGTCGACCGTGTTCTCCTGCACGTCGAACTGGTCAGCCAGGAGCTGCGGGGACGACGCCACGACGAAGCGACCGCACATCCCTCTACGTTCGCGCGTAGCGAGTGGTTGTCAGCGCTTCGGTCGATCGTTCACGCGGTACACGAAGCGCAGTCCGGACCAGGTGTCGTCGATCGCCGCCACCTTGTTGTCGACGAGGCCGCATGCGAGCCCGATTTCCTGCACCGGCGCGAACGAAAGATCCGTGGCCACACCTGACGTCTTCTTCGGCCATGCGATCCACAGGCCACCGTCGGGTTCCAGGCCGTTGGCGAAGCGAGGGAAGCGCCGCGCAAGCTCGGCGCGCCGCGTCGCGAAGAACAGCACGACGTCGAGGCGGCCGCGCGCCTCTCGACGCAGATCAACGCCCTTCGGGAGCTTCAAGGACTCGGCAAACCCGTTCGGCGCGCCGACCACCGCGAGTCGGGCGCCCTCCTTGATGCCCAGCTTCCGAACGAGGGGGGTTCCCGAGTAGCCGGCCAAGGCCGTCACGTTCGCCGCGCGAAGCGGCGCGCGTCAACCGCCAGGCTCGACGAAGCGCGGTGCGCGGTAGCGGGCGAACTCCGGGACGGCAAGGGCCAGCACCACCACCCCCGCGATGCATGCCGCGCCGCCGATCACGACCGACGCGACTGGTGTGAACACGGCGGCGACGAGGCCGGCTTCGACGTCGCCGAGCTGCGGGCCGCCGACCACGACGAGGATGTGCACGGACGACATCCGGCCCCGGAGGTTGTCGGGGACCGTCGACTGAAGGATGCTGCCGCGGAACACCGCCGACACCATGTCGGCCGCGCCGGCCAGCGCGAGGCTGGCCAGCGCGAGCGGCAGCACCCCGCCGGACAGTCCGAACAGCACGATGCCGAGTCCCCAGATTGCGACGGCCAAGAGCACCGCGAGCCCGTGGCGCCGGACGTGGCGCACCCAACCGGTCGTGAGCGCGGCCACGACCGCCCCCACCGCGACCGCAGAGAAGAGCAGGCCAACTACCGATCCCTCAGACCCCCGCGACGCGCCGAACTGGGTGACGGCGAGCACCGTGAACAGCGCGCGAGGCATCCCGAAGATCATCGCGATCATGTCGACATAGAACGTCGCCTTGAGCACGCGCTGCCCTCGTAGGAACCGGAACCCCTCGGTAAGCTGCGACCAGCCGTGAGCGATCGAGCCTCCCCGAGCCTCGGTCGCGACGGACTCCTGCGTGGGCACCTGGGGCTTGATGAGGAAAGCGGTCATGATCGCTACCAGGAAGCTCACGACGTCGAGCCCGTACGCGGCCGGCAGACCGAGTCCGTCGATCACGACGCCGCCGATCGCCGGTCCCACGATCATCGTCGTGTTGAACATCAGTTGATTGAGCGACAGCGTCGACGGCAGCTGCGCTCGCGACACGACGTTCGGGATGATCGCGGTGCGGGTCGCCGCGGCGAAGCCGCCGAAGCCTGCGACCAGTCCCGCACCCACGTAGACGAGGGCCAACGGCGGCTCGTCCATGAGCGCACCCCACCAACAGCACCGATGACGACGCGACCTGACCGAGCTCGGCGAGCAAGAGAAGGCGGCGGCGATCCCGAGTGTCGATGAGCGGACCGCCCAGGAACGCAGACACCGCCAGCGGCACCAGCCGGACGAGCCCGACGAGCCCGACGGCGGCCACCGACTTTGTGAGCGCGTACACCTGCACGAAGACCGCGACGACCGCGATCTGCGAACCTGCGGAGGAGACGAGCTCGCCGACCCACAGCAATCGGAAGTCGCGGGAGGAGCGCAGCGGTGTGAGGTCGATTGCAAGGCGCCCGAGCACACGACGACCCGGGAATCTCGATCTCTCCAATGGTGTTTGCACCCCCGCGTCCCTAGGCTGCGATCCGTTCGCAGCGTAGGGGCCACCACACCGCATTCCCCGTCCGATCTGGAAATGGAGGCATCACCATGGCGATCGCACTGGGCGACGAAGCCCCGAACTTCACCGCCGACACCACCGAGGGCAAGCTCGACCTCCACGACTACCTCGGCGAGAGCTGGGGCGTGCTGTTCTCACACCCGAAGGACTTCACGCCGGTCTGCACCACGGAGCTCGGACGCGTCGCCGCACTCAAGCCGGAGTTCGACAAGCGGAACGTGAAGGTGATCGGCCTGTCGGTCGACGCCACCACCGACCACGAGGCCTGGGCGAAGGACATCGAAGAGACCCAAGGCACGGCGCCCAACTACCCGATCATCGGCGACACGAAGTTCGAGGTGTCGAAGCTCTACGGCATGCTGCCTGCGAGCACGAGCGGCGACCCCAAGGAGCGGACGCCGGCCGACAACATGACCGTGCGCAACGTGTACGTCATCGGGCCCGACAAGAAGGTCAAGATGATCCTCACGTACCCGATGACGACGGGTCGCAACTTCGACGAGATCCTGCGCGTCATCGACTCGCTCCAGCTCAACGCCAACTACCAGGTCGCGACGCCGGCCGACTGGAAGCAGGGCGATGACGTCATCATCACCGCCGCAGTGAGCAACGAGGACGCCGAGAAGCGGTTCCCCGGATTCAAGACGATCAAGCCCTACCTGCGCGTCACCCCGCAGCCGAGCAAGTAAGCAGCTGCGGCGCCGGAGGCGCTCGCCAGGGAGCGAGTGGCCGCGGTGCAGGTCCCCTGCGCCGCAACGAGCGACCGCGGGTTAGAGGTACGGCGCGGGGTCGACGGGGTTCCCGCTCAACCTGACTTCGAAGTGCAGGTGGGGGCCGGTGGACATGCCGGTGCTGCCCACGTAGCCGATGATCTGACCGGCGCTCACCTGCTGGCCGTTGGAGACCGCGATGCGCGACTGGTGCGCGTACAGCGTCCCCATCCCGCCACCGTGGTCGATGACGACGGCGTTGCCGTAGCCACCTTGGGAGCCGGCGATCACGACCGTGCCGCTCCGGCACGCGCGGATGGGCGTTCCTGAGCTCGCGCGCATGTCGGCGCCGGTGTGCATCCGGTTGTAGTGCAGGACCGGGTGATACCGGGGCCCGTACCCACTCGTGATCGGACCCGGGACGGGGCGCGCCTCGCACGGAGCTCCTCCACCGGAACCCCCGCGCGCCCGGAGTTGCCCACCGATGCTGTCCGAGGTGGCGCTCATCGCGGCGAGCTCGCCCTCGTACTGCGCCTTGTTCGCTCGGATGTTGTCGATCGACTGCTGCTCGAGGAACTGCTCCTGCGCCGCTTGCGCGCGAGCCGGTCCGAGCTCGGCGAGGAGTGCAGCAATCTGGTCGCGGATCGAGCGCGCCTCGGCCGCCGCCGCGTCGGCTTCGGCCTTCTGGACCTCGATCTTCTTGCGCTGGTCCTCGAGGTCGTTGCGCAACACCGTGACGCGATTGACGATCGCATGCCGCTTGTCAGAGACGCGATCGAGGTACTGCTCCTGGGACAGCAGACGACTCGGGCGCGAGGTGAACACGACGTCGTACGAAGCGCCGCGGCGCTCGGTGCGGTAGAGGCTGGCCGCGGTGCGGTCGAGCTTGCGCTGCGCGGCCTCGAGCCGCGCCTGGGTCTCCACCACCTTGGTTTGGAGCGTCGTGTACTCGGCGGTGAGCCTGGCCGCTTCGGCCTCGAGCGGCGCGAGCTTCGCCTCGGCGGCGACCCGCTGCGCATCGAGCTCGGCGACGCGCGCCTCGATGACCATCCGGCGGCCCCGGATCTCCTGGAGCTCAGCCAGTGCCGCGGCCTCCGCCGCTGACGCCTCGCCGATCTGCTCTTCGAGCTCTCGGCGGTGGTCGTTGTCGCTGGCCGCGTTGACGACTGCAGGCGCGCCGAGCAACGCCAGCGCGATCGCGGCGGAGAGGACCAGGCGGAGCGGGGGCTGCCGTCGCATGGGGTCAGCAAGGCTAGACAACACGAACCACACAGGCAACAGGCCCCAGAAGGCCTGGAATCAAAGGGGAGGCCTGCCTCCCCCGTCGTCTCAGGTTCTCAGGAAGCGGCGGAGGCCGATGCCCGAACCCATGAGGCCGATGACCATTCCCGCGAACACGACGAGGCCGGTCACGAGCACCGCGTCACCCGTCGTGAGATAGAAGAGCCGGAAGACGCTGTTGGGATTGTTGAACCAGTTGTCGAAGCCCCCGTACTTGAGGGTGACCACGACCACGGTGGCGATCCCCGCGCCCGCGAGTCCTTGCGTGAGGCCTTCGGCGAGGAACGGCACGCGCACGAACCAATTCGAAGCGCCGACGAGCTTCATGACTTCGATCTCGCGGCGGCGGGCGAAGGTCGCGAGACGGATCGTGTTGACAATCAGGAACAGTGAAGACACGAGCAGCACGAGCGACAGCAGGATCAATCCCAGGCGGACCTTGCTCGTGACGTCGAGCAACCCCTCGAGTGCCTTTTCGGGCGTGACGACGTCTTCGACACCTGACATCGCGGCGAACCGTCGTTGGATGCTGGGTGTGAGCTCGGCCCGCACCGGGACGATCCGGAAGGACGGCGGCAAGGAATCGGCGTTGATGTTCTTCACGAGGTCGGGGTCCTCGCGGAAGATCCGCTGGAACTCCTCGAAGGCCGCCGCCTTGTCGAGGTAGGTGAAGGACTTGACGTCCTTGTCGCTGTCGAGCGCGGCGCGAACATCGGAGATCTGCTGCTCGGTCGCCCGAACCTGCATGAACGCCTCGAGCTTGACGCCGCCCTTGATCCGCTCGGTTCCGTGACCGGCCCAGCGCGTGAGCAGCAGGCTGCCGCCGAACAGGGCGAGCGACACCGACACCGTGAGCACGCCGGCGATCGTCATCATCAAGTTGCGGCGCAACGAGATGACGGTCTCGCGCGCAAAGTACCGAAGTCGCGCCAACACTCTGGACTAACTCCCGACGCCGTAGATGCCGCGGGCTTGGTCCCGCACGAGGCTGCCGCGATCGAGCTCCACCACCCGGCGACGCATCGCGTCGACGATCCGTTGGTCGTGCGTGGCCATCACCACGGTGGTGCCGGTGCGATTGATGCGATCCAGGATCCGCATGATCCCGACCGTCGTCGCGGGGTCGAGGTTCCCCGTGGGCTCGTCGGCGAGGACGATTAGCGGACGGTTCACGAAGGCCCGGGCGATCGACACTCGCTGCTGCTCGCCGCCGGAGAGCTCGTTGGGCAGACGTCCCGCCTTCTTCGCCAAGCCGACCAGGTCGAGGACTTGCGGAACCTGCGTGCGCACCACGTGGCGAGGACGCCCGATGACCTCCATGGCAAAGGCCACGTTCTCGTACACGGTCCGGCTCGGCAGCAGCTTGTAGTCCTGGAAGATCGTTCCGATGTTGCGGCGCAGCTGCGGCACCTTCCAATGGCCGAGCGCGGAGATGTCACGCCCCGCGACCACGATGCGCCCATTTGACGGTTCTTCCTCGCGCAGCAGCAACCGGAGGAACGTCGACTTCCCCGATCCCGACGGGCCGACCAGGAAGATGAACTCGCCCTTCTGGACGTCGATCGAGATATCACGGAGCGCGGTGACGTTGCCCTTGTAAACCTTGGAGACATTTTCGAAGCGCAGCATGAGAAGACCGGTGTGCTGGAGCGAGGGGCTGAACGGTCAGGGTACCAGCCGATGTCTGTTGAACCCGATCATTCACAGCGCGTTCACAGCCGAAATCATGCGGTCTGACCTGGCCCTTCCCGGCGTCGCCACTGGAGCCATGACTCGATGAACGCGTCCACGTCGCCGTCGAGCACAGCGTCCACGTTGCCGGTCTCGTAGCGCGTGCGTTCGTCCTTCACGAGGCGGTACGGCGCGAGCGTGTAGGTACGGATCTGGTTTCCGAAGGCGACGTCGCGCTTGTCGCCCGACAGCGACTCCAACTCCGCCTCGCGCTCCTGGCGTTGACGCTCGGCCAAGCGCGCCCCGAGGATTTGCATCGCCCTGGCCTTGTTCTGAGTCTGCGAGCGCTCGTTCTGACAGGAGACCACGATTCCGGTCGGAAGGTGCGTGATGCGCACCGCGGAGTCAGTGACGTTCACGTGCTGCCCGCCGGCGCCCGACGAGCGGTACGTGTCGATGTTCAAGTCCGTCGGGTCGATCTCCGGCGCCTCGGTCTCGTCGAGCGCGGGCACGCAGTTGAGCGACGCGAACGCGGTCTGACGCCGAGCGTTGGCGTCGAACGGTGAGATTCGGATGAGCCGGTGCACACCTCGCTCGCTCTGCAGCAGCCCGAACGCGTAGCGACCCTTCACCGTGAACGTGGCCGACGAGATCCCCGCTTCGGTACCCGGCTGCACGGCGTCGATCTCGACGTCGAAGCCGCGCCGTTCGGCCCAACGCGTGTACATACGAAGGAGCATCTCGGTCCAGTCCTGCGCGTCCGTGCCTCCCGCGCCGGAGTTCACGTCGCAGATGGCGTCGCGCTCGTCGTGCTCGCCCGTGAACAGCGCGCGCAGCTCCAGCCGGTCGAGCTCGTCACGAAGGCTGGCCACACCCGCGACGATCTCGGGCTCGAGCTCGTCGGTGCCCTCCTCGCGACCCATCTCGTGAAGGGTCTCGAGATCCGAGACTCGTTGCTCGAGACCCTGGACCAGCGTGATGTCCTCCTGGAGCCGCGCAAGCTCGGTGTTGACGGCACGGGCGCGATCGGGGTCGTCCCACAACCCGGGATCGGCCGCGTCCTTCTCGAGCTCCGACACGCGCGTCTGCGTCGCGTCGATGCAGAGGTAGCTGCGAGCGTCGTCGATGCGGCGACGGAGGTCGGACAGCTCGTCAGTGAAGTCGCGCATCGAGACGCCTCGGGTATGAGATCGTCGGAGACGCGTTCAGCGCCCGTGACAGAGCTTGAACTTCTTGCCGCTCCCGCAGTAGCAGGGCTCGTTGCGCCCCGGCGTCTTGTCGACCGTCACGGGTTGCTGTTGAACCTCCGTGTCGGCGATGGGCTCGACCACCTCGCCGAACGGCGCCTCCTCCACCTCCGCGGGTGGTGCGCTTGCGGCGACGTCGCGCAGGCCACCGGAGCCCTGGACCGGGTCTTCCGGCGCGCTGTAACGCAGATTGCGCGGGGCGGCACGCTCCGGCTCCTCCGCGACGACCTGGAGGTGGGTGACGAACTGCACGAAGTTGTCTTCGATGAGAGCCATCATCGCCTCGAACATGTCGTAGCCCTCGCGCTGCCACTCGGCGAGCGGGTCACGCTGGCCCATGGCGCGCAGGTTGATGCCTTCGCGCAGGTAGTCCATCTCGTAGAGGTGCTCGCGCCAGTGTTGGTCGATCACCGAGAGCATCACCCGACGCTCGAGCTCTCGCAGCTGCTCGGAGCCGACGACTTCTTCCTTGGCGGCGTACTGCGCAAGCGCGTCGGCGACCACGAGCTCGCGGAGCTGGTCCACGTGCATGGATTCGTTGAGTGCCGCGCGCTCGAGCTGGGTGGGCAACGTGACCAGCAGGTTCCGATGGAACTCGTCGAGGTCCCAGTCTTCGGGGAACTCGCCCGGGCAGTTCGCCTCGATGAGTCGGTCGAGCGCGTCCTCGATCGCTTCGAGCGCCTGCTCGCGCAGGTCCTCACCGTCGAGGATCTGCTGGCGGCGCCGGTAGATCACCTTGCGCTGCTCGTTCATCACCTCGTCGTACTTGAGAACGTCCTTGCGGATCTCGAAGTTGCGGTCCTCGACGGTGCGCTGCGCGCGCTCGATCGCCTTCGTCACCATCTTCGCTTCGAGCGGCATGTCGTCTGGGAACGCGCGGTCCATCACCCAGCTCATCGCGCCCGTCGCGAAGAGCCGCATGAGGTCGTCCTCGAGCGACAGATAGAACCGGCTCTCCCCCGGGTCGCCCTGGCGTCCTGACCGACCGCGGAGCTGGTTGTCGATGCGGCGGCTCTCGTGTCGCTCGGTGCCGAGCACATACAGACCACCGAGCTGGCGGACCTGCTCACCCTCTTCGTTGCACTGCTCCCGGTACTTGCGGATCAGCTCGGCGAAGCGTTGCGGATCGTCCGCGGGCGACGAGCCCTCGGCCAGGAGGTCACTGCGGGCGAGGCCCTCGGGGTTGCCACCGAGGAGGATGTCGACGCCGCGGCCGGCCATATTCGTCGCAACCGTGACCGCATGCGGCCGTCCGGCCTGCGTCACGATGTGCGCTTCCTTCTCGTGCTGCTTGGCGTTCAGCACCGCGTGTTGGATGCCCCGGCGCTGGAGCAGACCCGAGAGGTGCTCAGACTTCTCGACCGAGATCGTGCCGACGAGTACAGGTTGACCGCGCTCGAAGCACTCCTGGATGTCGTCGGCCACGGCTTCGAACTTCGAAGCCTCGCTCTTGTAAATGAGATCGGGGTGGTCGGCTCGGATCATCAAGACGTTCGTTGGGATGGAGACCACTTCGAGCCCGTACGTGTGCGCGAATTCGCCCGCCTCCGTGGCGGCCGTACCCGTCATGCCCGCGAGCTTGTCGTACATGCGGAAGTAGTTCTGGAGGGTCACCGTGGCGAGCGTCTGGTTCTCCTCCTTGATGCGCACGCCTTCCTTGGCCTCGACCGCTTGGTGCAGACCTTCGCTCCACCGTCGCCCCTCGAGGATCCGGCCCGTGAACTCGTCGACGATCTTCACTTCGCCGTCGGCCACGACGTAGTCGACATCACGCTTGAAGAGCTCCTTGGCGCGCAGCGCCGCCTGGAGCTGGTGCACGAAGTTCTGGTTGACGTGCTCGTAGAGGTTGGTAACGGACAGCGCCTCCTCGACCCGGCCGATGCCCTCCTCGGTTGGCACGACGGTTCGCTTCGCCTCGTCGACCTCGTAATCCCGATCGCGCATGAGCCCGCCGACGATTCGGGCGAACTGGTAGTAGAGCTGCTGAGCGTCATCGGCACGACCCGAGATGATGAGCGGGGTGCGCGCCTCGTCGACCAGGATCGAGTCGACCTCGTCGACGATCGCGAACGAGTGCCCGCGCTGCACCTGCTCTTCTCGAGAACCGGCCATGTTGTCGCGGAGGTAGTCGAACCCGAACTCGTTGTTCGTGCCGTGTGTGATGTCGGCGTTGTACGCGATCTTCTTCTCGTCCCAGTCGTCGATCTCGGGGATGACGACGCCGACTTCCATGCCCAAGAAGCTGTAGATCTGGCCCATCCACTCGGCGTCGCGTTTGGCGAGGTAGTCGTTCACCGTGATGAGGTGGACGCCGTATCCCGCAAGCGCGTTGAGGTAGGCCGGCAACGTGGCCACGAGCGTCTTGCCCTCACCCGTCTTCATCTCAGCAACCCAGCCGAAGTGAAGCGCGGCGCCGCCCATGATCTGCACGTCGAAGTGCCGTTGGCCGATCGTGCGCTTCGCGGCCTCGCGGACAGCGGCGAACGCCTCCGGCAGCAGCTCGTCGAGCATGTCGATCCGAGCCTCACGATCGGTCACGGGATCGCCGGCCTCGTCCACACGGGCACGGAACTCGGCGGTGAGTGCACGCAGCTCGTCGTCGCTGCGCGCTTCCATCTCCGG
The DNA here is from genome assembly GCA_040881685.1 of Acidimicrobiia bacterium. Taxonomy (NCBI): domain Bacteria; kingdom Bacillati; phylum Actinomycetota; class Acidimicrobiia; species Acidimicrobiia bacterium. Next base: position 137,662 of record JBBECS010000003.1, read on the forward strand.
CTCGAGCGCGTTGACTTCGGGCACGATCGACCCGAGAAGCTTGAGCTTCTTGCCCTCGCCGGCGTGAAGGAGCTTGTTGAAGAGGCCCATGACGGCGTTCAGCCTACCGGTGCCACCTGCCGTTCCTGGCCCGCAGTGCTCTGAGAGCATTCGCGTAGGCGGCGGCTTCGCCGACCGCCGGAGCAACAGGCGTCGCCCGCGACGCCGACCAAAGGAGTCAGAGTGACGGTCACGATCGAGGGCGCAGGAGCGGCACTTCGACCGCGCCCGCGTGCGGCGAGCATCGTGCGCTCGCTGCCCCATCCCGCGGTCCTGACGCTGGCGATGTTCACCACCGCGTGGTTCGTGACCTTCGCCGTCCTCGTCGTTCGTCGCCATCACGGCTTCTGGGATCTGGCGTTCGACATGGGCATCCACGACCAGTCGGTGTGGCTGCTCGCCCATGGTCGCGACTTCATGACGGTTCGGGGCCTCGACGTGTTCGGGCACCACGCGACGCCCGCGTACTACTTGCTTGTCCCTGCCTACTGGCTCGGAGCGGGACCCGACTTCCTCAATCTGTTCCAGGTGAGCGCACTCGCGCTCGGCACGATCCCGCTGTACCTGCTGGCACGCGACCGTGGGCTGTCACCCTGGGTGGGTGCCGCGCTCGGCAGCGCGCTTCTGCTGCACCCCGCCGTCCAGTTCTTCTCTTGGGAGCTGTTCCACCCCGAGGTCGTCGCGATCACACCGCTGTTGTGCGCGTACCTGTGTGCGTCGCGTCGATCGTGGCGATGGTTCGCGTTCTGGGCCGTGTTGGCGGTGTCCTGGAAAGAGGACGTTGCGCTGGCAGTCATGGTGCTCGGGCTGCTCGTCGCGCTCCGCTGGAACCGCCGGATCGGGCTCGCCACCGCGGGCGTCGCGCTTGGTTGGTTCGTGCTGTGGACCGTGGTGCTCTTCCCTGCGATCAACGGCGGCCACGTGCAGTCGGAAGGGATCTACCAAGGGGTCGGCGGCTCCGCCGGTGGGATGGTCGACACCCTGTTCAACGACCCGGGCGCCATCACGTCACACGTCTTCTCGTCGGAGTCGGGCGACTTCGCATTCCGGCTGCTCGCGCCGTTCGGGTTCATTCCGCTGCTCGCGCCTCTGGTGCTGTTGATCGGACTGCCGCAGTTCCTGCTCGACGTGCTGACCGACGCGGGCTGGACCCGGGTGATCCAGCACCACTACGCGGCGTTGTGCGTCGCCGCGCTCGCGCTCGCCAGCGTCGAAGGCGTCGCATTCGCGGGCCGCCGCCTCGGTCGCAACGCGCTCGTCGCCGCATGCTGTCTCGTGGTGGCCGGCGGCATCTTCGGGACACTCTCGTGGGGTCCATCTCCCGTCAGCAGCAAGTACGAAGGTGGGTGGTGGCCAGCCCCGACCGATCCGCGCATCGACGCCAAGCGGGCGGCAATCGCTCTCGTTCCCGACGACGCGGTCGTGACCGCGACCTACGGAATGCTGCCGCAGCTGAGCCAACGCGCCGAGATCTACGACTACCCGAATCCGTGGGAGTCGCGGAACTTCGGTATCGAGGGAGAGCCCACCCGGAACCCACGACGCGTGGAGTGGCTCGTCCTCGACCGGCAGGTCATCAACCTCGACCCAGCCGCCACCGCGCTCCTTACGACGATCCTGCCCGACTTCAGGATCGTGTTCGAACGCGACGACCTCGTCGTGGCCCGGCGCCGTGCGGAGACCTGACGCGCCGATCCTTGAGCCGCGCGACCTGGTGTCGGATCTTGTCGAGGACCCGCTCGAGCGCGAGCTCGGGCGTCGCGGCCGCGGCATGTGCGACGACCGACCCCTGACGCATCTGCACCGTGATGGAGCACGCGTGGCGTCCGGCGATCCGAGGGTTGCGCTCCTCAGAGAGGTGCACGTCGGCGCGTGACGCGTCGGGCGCGACTCGGGCCAGCCGATCGAGCTTGCGTGCGGTCATCGACCGCAGCCTGGTCGGGACCGGACCAGTGCTGCTCCGCATGATCACTTGCATGGGCACCTCATGTCGGGTCGGCCCGCCCTCATGTCGGGTCGGCCGCCCCCGCCTGAGTGTACGGATCGGATGGGTGCGCGTCACGGAGCAGGTGTGCGCGCCGCCGTGAGCGCGACCACGCGGTCCGCGCCCTTCGCGCGGAGCGCGGCGGCGGCCGCGGTGAGGCTCGCGCCCGTCGTGGCCACGTCGTCCACGAGCAGCACGTTCGCCGGAGCGCGGCGGAGCGCCTCGATCGAAGGACCGCGCCGGCGCGCGGAAGCCGGCAAGCCGGTCTGGGACGGCCCCGGCCCGCGGGCAAGCATGCGCCGGGCCGGTCGGGAGAGCCGACTCGCCACCTGCCGGGCGAGCACCTCGGCATGGTCGAAGCCGCGTTCGCGCTTGCGGGCCGAGGTGGTGGGCACCCACGTGACGACGGCCGGCATCGGCGGCGCAAGGTGCACGACCATCGCGGACGCGAGCCAGGCCGTCACCGCATGGGCGCCGCGGTACTTCACGCGGGCGACGAGCTCACGGGCGACGCCCTCGTAGGCGAAGGGCGCCGCCCATGCATCGATGCCAGTCGGCGGCGGCGCCGCGACCGCGGGCCGCAGCCCGACCGCGCACGCGTCACACACCGGGTCGGCGGGTCGCCCACACCCAGGACACGTGAGCGGCAGCACCACAGCAACGAGACGACTCAGCACGAACCGACCCTACGAACGGGGTGTGACGCTCCCCCGTCCCGGCTAGTACCGGTAGTGCTCCGGCTTGTACGGGCCGTCGACCGGGATGCCGAGGTACGACGCCTGCTCTTCGGTCAGCTGCGTCAGCTTCACGCCGAGCTTGTCGAGGTGCAGGCGCGCGACCTCTTCATCGAGATGCTTCGGCAGCGTGTACACCTTTCGCTCGTAGAAGTCGCGGTGCGTGAACAGCTCGACCTGTGCGATCACCTGGTTCGTGAAGCTGTTCGACATCACGAAGCTCGGGTGGCCCGTCGCACACCCGAGGTTCAGCAGCCGACCCTCAGCCAACACGATGATCGAATGGCCATCGGCGAACAACCACTCGTCGACCTGGGGCTTGATGTTGACGCGCTTGACTCCGGAGAACGCGGCGAGCCCGGCCATGTCGATCTCGTTGTCAAAATGCCCGATGTTGCCCACGATCGCGTTGTGTTTCATCCGCGCCATGTCGTCGGCGGTGATGATGTTCGTGTTGCCGGTGGCCGTGATGAAGAGGTCGGCGGTGTCCACGATGTCTTCGAGGGTGAGCACCTGGTAACCCTCCATCGCGGCCTGGAGCGCGCAGATGGGGTCGATCTCGGTGATCACGACGCGCGCGCCTTGCCCTTTGAGCGACTGCGCGCACCCCTTGCCGACATCGCCGTAACCGCAGACGACGGCGACCTTCCCGGCCAACATCACGTCGGTGGCGCGGCAGATCCCGTCGACGAGCGAGTGCCTGCAGCCGTACAGGTTGTCGAACTTCGACTTCGTGACGGAGTCGTTGACGTTGATGGCAGGGAAGAGGAGCGTGCCCGCCTCGTGCATCTGATACAGGCGGTGCACACCGGTGGTGGTCTCCTCGGTCACACCTTGAATCCCCGCGGCGATGCGGTGCCACACGCGGTTGTCGTCGCCTTGGATGCGCGCCAGAACGCCGAGGATCACCTTCCACTCCTCGCTGTCACCCTCGGCGGCGGCCGGAACTGCACCGGCGCGCTCAAACTCGACGCCCTTGTGTACCGCGAGCGTGGCGTCGCCACCGTCGTCGAGGATCATGTTGGGGCCGCCACCGTCGGGCCAGCGCAGGACCTGCTCGGTGCACCACCAGTACTCCTCGAGCGTCTCGCCCTTCCACGCGAACACCGGCACACCGCTGGCCGCGATGGCCGCGGCGGCGTGGTCCTGGGTCGAGAAGATGTTGCACGACGCCCAGCGCACCTGCGCGCCGAGGGCAACCAGCGTCTCGATCAGCACCGCGGTCTGCACGGTCATGTGCAGCGAGCCGGTGATGCGCGCGCCCGCGAGTGGTTGCGTCGGGCCGTGGCGCTCCCGCATGGCCATGAGCCCGGGCATCTCGTGCTCGGCGAGCTCGATCTCCTTGCGGCCGAACTCAGCTAGCGAGAGGTCAGCGACCTTGAAGTCGGGTCGGTCGGTCGGTGTGGTGGATTCGACGGTCGTGGTCATCGGTGGACTCCCCTGTCGGCGCGCCAAAGCGCGCGAATTGGACTCACTGGGAGTCGGCCCGGATCACCGGATGACAGCTCGCAACGAGCCCGACGGTTCAGATGTTACTGCGCCGGGCTCGAGAGCGCAGACTTGAGCTGGGCGATCGCGTCGATCGGGCCGGGGTCGACGTCGTTGTCGAGCGCGAGGTAGCAGCTCGTCCAGTCGCCGAGGTACGCGAGGTCGAGCAGCTGGGCGAGGCGGCTCTGCCCGATGCCCTCGACCTCGAGCACCTGCACGAACGCCTCCTCGATGATCTCCTGCGTCAAGCGCATGCGGGCCTCGAGCCGCTCGTGCTCCATCCCGTGCCGCAACGACACGAGCGTGAGGATCTGTCGGGTCACGTCACCGTGCTGGCCCCACGCGCAGATCTCGTTGTGGTCGAGCTCGGGGTACGCGTTCCAGAACGCGGGAGCCTTGGCGTTCTCGTTGATCGACTGCTTCCATCGCATCGCGGCGACGGCCCCGAGCCCGCCGGTGCCGTGGATGACCGGGATCGTGCGGCCGATGCGGCGGGCAAGCTCACGCGCCGGGTTGGCGGGCGCAGCCACGTCAGGCTTGCACTGCTCGCGACGACGGGCGAGCTGTCGCTGCGCCTGGGTCATTGCCACGTGGGCCTCGGGAAGCATTCCCATGCGGAACATCACCACGAGCACCGGCGCGACCATTGCGCACAATGCAAAGCGCGGCCCAGGGATTCCAGGCGTGCATGGAATGTGCAGCGCACCGCGCTCCTCAGCCAACCGCGCCAGCGCGCCGTCACCCGTGACGACGATCAAGCTCGCGCCAGCGTCGAGCGCGCCGCGCGCCATCTCGACGGTCTCTTCTGTTTCACCGGAGTACGACACCGCGAATGCGAGGGTGCGTGGACCGACGAACCCCGGCGTTCGATATTGCTTGAGCACGACGACCGGTACGGGCAGCGTTCCGGTTCCGACCACCTGGACAAGATCGCCGACGATGCCGGATCCACCCATCCCCATGATGACGACGTTGTCGAAGTCTTCTGGTGCCGGCAACGTCATGCGATCGACGAGCATCCCCGCCGCTTCGTGCGCCGCGGCAAGCTGCTCCGGCATCGCCGCGAGCGCATCGAGCACTCCCAGGCTGTCAGTTGCCATTGGCTCGCTCCCTCGGTGGCGGGAACCACACATCGGGTCGATTCCGCAGGCTCCGTCTCCCGAGGCGCCGAGGGGCAAAGCCCCTCGTCACCGCCACCGCCCTGCGGGACGTTCGCTCGCGAGCCACTCTCTATCCCTCGAAGGTGGGCTTCACGCCGTCGGCTTCGGCCTTCGCCATGAGCCGCGTGTGCTCGGTGTCGTCGACCGCTTCGGCTTCGTCGATGAGCATGATCGGGATGTCGTCACGCACGGCGTATCGCCGCTTCAAGCGGGGGTTGTACAGGGCGGACTCGTCCTCGAAGTAGAGCAACGGGCCCTTGTCTTCCGGACAAGCGAGGATCTCCAACAGCTTCGCGTCAAGTGCCATGGGGGTGAGTCTGCCATCTTCCCCTCATTCGACCGCGCGGCGTTCGAGCGAAAGCGAGTGAGCTCGCAGCCGCTGGCGAGCGGCCGCGGCGGCGGGTATCCCGCCGTCGCAGCGAGCGCGGCCAGGGTCAGGTCTCGCCGCCGACGAGGGCGAGGACCTCGGCGGTGTGGGCCTCGCACTCGAGCGCGTTGGCGGCTTCGAGGTTGAGGCGGATGAGCGGTTCGGTGTTGCTCGGGCGGAGGTTGAACCACCAATCGTCGAGCTCCACCGTCAGCCCGTCGAGCCGGTCCTGCTGCTCGTTCGAGTATTCAGCGGCAACTGACTCGATCACGGCTGCGGGATCGTCGACACGACGATTGATCTCACCGGACGCCACGTAGCGCTCGAAGGGCTGGCGGAGAACCGACAGCGGCTCCTCGGTCTTCGAGAGCGCTTCGAGCACGACGAGCGCGGCGATGAGCCCGGAATCGGCGCGGAAGTTGTCTCGGAAGTAGTAGTGCCCCGAGTGCTCGCCTCCGAAGATCGCGCCGGTCTCGGCCATCACCTGCTTGATGTACGAGTGCCCGACGCGCGTGCGCACCGGCGTGCCGCCGAGCTCACGGACGACCTCCGGCACCGTCTTCGAGCAGATGAGGTTGTGCACGACCGTACGGTCGGCCGCCGGCGCATCGGCCGCAACCCGGCGAAGGATGGAGCTCGCGACGATCGCGGTCGTGAGCGAGCCCGACACCGGCTGGGCGCGGTCGTCGACCAGGAACACCCGATCAGCATCGCCGTCGAAGGCAAGTCCCACATCTGCGTCCTTGTCGACGACGGTGCGCTGGAGGTCTTTGAGGTTCTCGGGTTGGATCGGGTCGGCCGGGTGGTTCGGGAACGTGCCGTCGAGCTCACCGAACAGCATCGTCAGGTCGAACGGGAGCCCTTCGAGCGCGGCGGGCACGACCAGCCCACCGATGCCGTTCGCCGTGTCGGCCACGACCTTGAGCGGGCGGAGCGCGTCGACATCGACGAACGAGCGCACGTGGTCGACGAACGCCGGCAGCAGGTCGAGCTGCTCGTACCGGCCAGACTCCTCGGCCCGTTCGACCAGCTCGGCCACGACCGCCGCCTTGATCTGCGCCAGCCCGGTCTCCACCCCCACCGGGGCCGCACCGGCGCGGCACAGCTTGATGCCGTTGTACTGCGCAGGGTTGTGACTTGCGGTGAACATCGCCCCTGGCGCGTCGAGGTGGCCGGACGCGAAGTAGATGAGGTCGGTGGACGCGAGCCCGAGATCCACGACATCGGCCCCCGCCAACATCGCACCCTCGGTGAAAGCCGCGACCAGGGGCACGGACGACGGCCGCGCGTCGCGACCCACGAGCACGCGTGCCGCTCCCGTGAACCCGACGAACGCGTTGCCCACGCGCAGCGCGACCCCATCGTCGATCTGGTCGGGATACACGCCGCGGATGTCGTACGCCTTGAAGATGGCGTCGAGGTCTGCGCTCATGCGGTCGATGATCCCAGACTCTTGGTCGCGTTCGCTCGACGCCGCCACCACGGGCCGAACGCGAGGACCGAGAGGCCCGCAACACCCGCAAGCGTTCCGAGCCGCCCGAGCCACTCCGCGCCCGTCGTCCCGTAGTGGAGCGTGACGTCACGTTCGGTCGGGACCACGACCATGAAGTTGGGTGTCGCGCGGTATGGGCCGCGCGCTCCGTCGACCTCCCAGTTCGGGAAATACGAGGTCTTCACGTACACCGGCACGCCGGGGCGCGACACGTGAAAGCTGATCGAGTCGTCGGTGGCGCGGATCTTCGTGACCTGCGTCTGCGGAAGGCGCCGCTTGTCGAGGTTGCGAGCGCGCCTGGGACCCGCGTGCTGCCACGAGGTCGGACCTTCGTCCACGAGTGGGCGATCGAGCGCCCTGGGCGAGTCGAACCATGGCACCGCGATGCAGTCCTGCCATTCATGGCTCTCAACCGGAATCGCCTTGCCGTTCGCATCGACCTTTCCCAGCAGCTTTCCAACCCGCAGCTTGCACGCATGGTCCTCGCGCTTCGAGAGCGCGTCCACCACGACCGGCTGGAATTCGAGCGCCTCGACGAGCTCCGAGCTCCGCACCCGGTAGATGCTCCAGCCGAGCGGAGGCTTGTTGTCGGTATCGGGGGAAGTCGCCACGAGTCGTAGCCGCTCGTCAGCATCGGCGGCCGCTTTCGACTCGGCCGAGTGCGTGACGAAGTAGCGGACCCCTAACAGCTGGAGCCAGCGAACGCCGAGCGAGAATTCTGTCGAGTCGCGGTATGGCAGACCTCGAACCGCGTTGGACGCGTTGCCGGGCGCGGCAAGCGTGGCGACCGTCATGAAGTGGTACGGCGTCGTCGCTGACGCCTCGTAGTACACGCCCTCCATCGACCCGATGCGCCCGTCGGTCCAATACGGCAGCAGCATCAAGGCCAGCGGAGATCCGTACTCGTTGAGCTGCGTGTTTCCCTCCCAGGTGGCTCGCCCAGGCGGGAGGCTGTCGAGCGCGTCGATGAGGGACCGGTACTCCGGGTACGCCTTCGGGATCGTCTTGCCGCCGCCAGTCGTGTCCTCGTAGCCCAGGTAGTTCCAGTTGATCCAACCGGTGAGGAACCCGTCGGTTCGGTTCTTCTCCTGGTTCACATCGACCAACACGCCGATGGCGATGATCGGGGTGAGCAACGCGATCGTCACGGCACGAAGGAGCTTCGGCGACGTCACGGTCCCCCACTCGAGGGCGAACTTTCGCGCGAGCCATCCGGCGCCGCGGATCAGCTCGGACACGCCGAGGCCCATGAGCAGGAACACCGACACGTACCAGAAGGGCAGGAGCCGGAGGTTCCACACGGTGGTGGTCTGCACGTCTTCCCAGAACCGGAAGAGGACAGCACTGACGAGCGCCAGGAAGAGCAGCGCTCCCACGGTCTGCGCGTGTCGACCGCGGCGCACGACAGCGCCCGCGATCGCGATGCCGGTGAGGGTCAAGGCGCCCCACTCCCAGGGCATCCAGCCACCGACGAACTCCCACGGCAGCGCGGCGCCCTCGTCCACGCCCGTCAGTGACGGCGGGAAGAGGTAGCGCTCCGGATCGAGGTTCTGGTGGTCCTTGCACGTCGGGACGCCGGGCTTGTTGGCCTTCTCGGAGCAGGCGATCGCGTCGTAGCGCATGTCGGTCGTGTAACCCAGGGTCGCGACGAGGGGCAGCGCCCAGACCGCGCTCAGAAGGGCACCGACCGCGCCGATGGCCAGCGCTCGGCGCAGGTTGAACCACGGGCGATACGCAAGCCACACCGCAAACGCACCGACCGCGGCGAAGATCGCCACGATGAGGTGGCTCGTCACCGTGGCCGCGAGGAGAACGGCAGGAACCCATCGGAGCCGCCCGGTGCGAAGCGTGTACGCGAACATGCCCATGAAGGCGAGCGCGAGTGCCAGGGCGATCGTGAACGAGAACTCGCCGGCCAGGTTGCTCGCGAGCGTTCCCCCCGCGATGCGCTGGTTGAACGCGAGCGTCTCATCGCTCCCTGTGAAGAAGAGCCACGCGGTCGCGGCAACTGCGAAGCCGGCGGGCGCAGGATTCGGCGCGCGAATCCCGCGCCCGAAGACGTACGCGCCGAACGGAAGGAGGACCGGTCCGAGCGCGGTGATGAGCTTGAACGCGACGTTGTACGGCAGGACGACGTCGAGGACGATGATCAGCAGCGCCGGAAACGGGAAGTAGAACTGGCCGGCCGGGAACCCGGCATAGAAATCGGGGCTCCACCCGGCAAGCCGCCACGGCAACAGGTGGTCACGCAGGTAGGCCGGCCACCACACGTGCGCGGCGGTGTCGCCCCCCGACGGTGTCGTGTTGCGGAACAGCAGGTGCGGCTCCAGTTGCACGAAGACGAAGGCGCAGCACGCCGACAGGACGAGAAGGCCGACCCAGAGGTCGACCCGGTGGATCCACTCGGGTATCGGCCGGGACGGCGGGGGTGGCGGTGGAACGTCGGCCGTCGCCTCCCGCTCTGCCACGGCCGTCATGGGGACCAGCCTTGCAGGGCCGACGTGACGCGCCGGGGTCGCCCGAGCGCGCTCCCCGCGTCTTTACGTGTGGCTGGCGAGCTCGAGCACCCGCGTGAGCGGGATGTGCCCCTCGGCCGACTCCCAGGTCTGGGACTCGCAACGGCCGCAACGGCGGAACGTGAGCTGGGACCCGCCGACTCGAATGCGGATCTCGATGAGCGCACCCTTCGAGCACGAATCACATTGCATTTCCGACCTCCCAGTCGTCGCTCGCAGGGACGTATCGGCAGCGGAGGCTCGAAAACTTGAGCCGGTGGAGCATCCCGGATGCAAGGGATCTCAAGGCTCGAGGTCGAACAGCAGGCCGATCGCGGCCAGGAGGTTGAACCCGGCATGGAGGTAGATCGACTGCGAGAGGCTCCTGGTCTCGACCGCCCGCCAGGCCGAGATCAGGCCGAGCAGGAGCAGGGCCGGGACCGCGAAACCAGAGCCGGGGTCGAGGAGGACGTGGACGACGGCGAAGATCAGCGCCGAGACGAAGATGGCCCGCTCCGCGGGAAGGCGCCGTTGGAGGCTGCGCAGCAGCGCCCCGCGGAACAGCAGCTCCTCGCCGATCGGCGCGATCAACAGCACCCCGAATGCCAGGAGCCCTGCTTCGAGGCCGCTGGCTTCGTCGAAGATGCGGACCACATCCTGTGACCGCTCTTCGAGGCCACCGAGCTCGAGGATCGGCTGCACCATCGCCACCGAGACGATCGCCAGCCCGAAGCCGGCCGCCAGCCATCCCGAGTCGGCCAGTCGGAGACGCAGACCGAAGTCGGCCGTCAGGCTCCCCCGCCCCTTTCTCAGCGCGACGAACGCGAGCATCCCGACGGCGGCCCCGGTCTGGAACACGAGCCCGACGAACGTGGCCAACGCCTCGTCGCGAGGTAACAGCTCGCCGTTGGTGATGAAGGGGGCGAGCGCGAGGGCTGCGGCCACGAGCGACACGAACCACGCAATGGCGGCATCCGAGATCCCCCACCGGGGTGGGGTCGTGCTCGGCACCGGGGTCGCGCCCGCGCCGTCCATGCATTCACGGTACCGGCGCGCCCGTCGGGTGCCGTGGAATCCCGAGGACACGGGGGCGTAGACGGGGCCGTACGATGGGGAACTCGGATCGGCGCGTACGCCGGTTCGACCCCTCAGGAGCCCCCATGAGCCGCCCTCCGAACGAGATGCCCCAGGGTCGACGTTCCGCGGGCGGACCCGACCGGCGACCGGGTGATCGGCAGGGTCCCCCCGCGCCCGCACCGTGGGCGCGCACGCTGCCCTGGATCCTCATCGCGCTGCTCATCGGCGTGTTCGCGCTGACCAACGTGTTCTCGGCCGAGACCAGTGGCGCGAAGGAGCTCACCTTCTCCGAGTTCCGCGACGAGGTCGGCGCCGGGCGTGTCAAGAAGGTCGAGTTCGACACGACCACCGGCGACATCACCGGCCAGTTCAGGACCGCACAGGACGACACGAAGGACTTCACGAGCAAGGGACCGGCGCAGGATCTTCCCGAGGCGGTGGTCGACGAGCTCGAGGAACAGAACGTCGACCTCGAGTACACGACGCCGACGTCGAACTTCTTCCTCGACCTGCTCCCGCTCATGCTGCCGATCCTGGTGATCGTCGGCCTGTTCATGTGGATGAGCCGACGCGCCCAGGGCCAGATGGGTGCGGTGATGAACATCGGCCGCAGCCGGGCGAAGGTCTACAACACCGAGAAGCCCAAGACGACGTTCGAGGACGTTGCCGGCTACGGCCCGGTGAAGGCCGAGATCGCCGAGGTCGTGGACTTCCTCAAGCATCCCGGCAAGTTCAAGCAGATCGGCGCGCGCATCCCGAAGGGTGTGCTGCTGGTCGGCCCGCCGGGTACCGGCAAGACGCTCATCGCCCGCGCGGTCGCCGGGGAGGCCGGCGTGCCGTTCGTGTCGGTCACCGGGTCCGACTTCATGGAGATGTTCGTGGGCGTCGGCGCCGCTCGCGTGCGCGACCTGTTCCAGACCGCGCGCAAGCAGGCACCAGCGATCGTCTTCGTCGACGAGATCGACTCGATCGGGCGCAAGCGCGGCGCCGGTCTCGGTGGTGGCCACGACGAGCGCGAACAGACGCTGAACCAGATGCTCGCGGAGATGGATGGGTTCGAGGCCACCGAAGGCATCGTGATGCTCGCGGCGACCAACCGTCCCGACGTGCTCGACTCCGCACTGCTGCGGCCCGGTCGCTTCGACCGCCAAGTCGTCGTGCCGCTCCCGACCCAGGAGGAGCGCGCCGACATCCTCAGGGTCCACATGCGCGACAAGAAGATCGGCCCCGACGTGGACGTCAATGTGATCGCGCGCGGCACCCCGGGCATGGCCGGCGCCGACCTCGCCAACCTCGTCAACGAGGCCGCGCTGTTCGCGGTGCGCAGAGGGTTGGCAGAGGTCCACGCCGAAGACTTCGACGCGGCACGCGATCGAGTGCTCATGGGTCTCAAGCGCGAGTCGATGGCCATCAACGAGGAAGAGAAGGAAGTCATCGCGTACCACGAAGGTGGGCACGCGGTCCTGGCGTATGTGCTCGATCACTCCGACCCGGTGCACAAGGTGACGATCCTCCCTACCGGCATGGCCCTGGGCGTCACCCAGCAGCTTCCCGAAGAGGAGAAGCACATCTACAAGCGCGAGTACATCGCCGATTCCATCGCGGTGGCTCTGGGCGGGCGCATCGCCGAGGAAGTGGTGTTCGGCCATGTGTCCACGGGCGCCCAGAACGACCTCGTGCGCATCACCGAGATGGCCCGCAAGATGGTGCGCGAATGGGGGATGTCAGAGCGCATCGGCCCGATGGCCTGGGGGGCACAAGGCGCGGTCTTCCTCGGCGAAGACCTCGTGCACACCCGCGACTACTCCGACGACACCGCGCGCGTCATCGACGAAGAGGTCGAGCGCATCCTGCGCGAGGAGGAGAGCAGGGCCCGACGGGTGGTGCGCCTCCACCGCCGCGGGCTCGACGCGGTCGCGAAGGCGCTCCTCGAGCGGGAGACCCTCGACGGCGCCGAGGTGGGCGCGCTCGTCGACGAGGCGATGGGGCGCAAGGCCGGCGGCTTCCGCAAGGTCAAGCGCGCCGACGGCAGCGTCGTCGAGATGCGGCCGGCGGTGGACAACGGAGCCAAGAAGGAGCGCAAGGCACCGGCCACCCCGCGGCGGGCGACGCGCGCTCGCTAGCTGCTTCCTTCGGACCACTCAGACTTCGAGCTCGCCGAGCGTTGGCTCTGGGGTCGTGCCTGGGGATCTGACTTCGGCTACTGCTGCCCAGAGGTCGGTGGCTGTGGTCGCGCCGATGAACGCTCGGTGGACGACGCCGTCGTGGTCGGCGACGAGGATCATCGGGATCGCGCTGATGTCGTAGCGCTCGTGGAGGTCTCGGTCGGCCTCGAAGGAGCATTCGGCCGTCGCGACCTGGGAACACTCGAGCACCTCCACCTTTGGCCCGAGTCCCTGACAACCTGCGCACGTCGCGGACGAGAAGTACGCGACGAGCCACGACGCGTCCGACCTCGGAAAGTCGGCCCGAGCGAGCTGGCGGGGAATGGGATGGGCGTCACGCGGTGGCGCCTCGGGCGGACGGCGACGAAGCCGCCACGCGACGAGCGCGGCGACCGCGAGGATCGCCGCCGCGACACCAAGCCGAACTCCCATCAGCTTCCCCGCTCACGGCGCTGCGCGCCCTCATTGGTCGCCGTCGCGAGCGACGGCGCCGTGCTCCGGCGGTCGGCAAAGCCGCCGCCTCCGCCGGGCCGCACCTCTCCACTTCGGCGAACGGTTCGCTGCGATCGCCGCACGATACGTGCGTCGCGGCCGCTCACCTCAGGGATCGGGGATGCCGGACGACATCGAGATGCCGGCCCCCAGGATGAGCCGACCGACGACGATGAGACCGTCGGCCTCGATCACGATCACCTGATCGGGGCGGATCCCGATCTCGGAGAGGCGGAACTCCGCCCGTTCGCCGGGTCCGACCGCTCGCGCCGGTGCGCTGACCGGGCTGTTCGGATCGCCCGCCGTGTAGGCATAGAGCTGCACGGTCAGCGGACGGTTCGTCACGTTGACCGCACTGATCACGGCCTCGCTTGCGTCATCTGGGCGGCCGACCGCGAACGCCCACCGTCGAGCAACGGTGGCGGATCCGTGCGTGCTCGCGACACCCGTGACCACGGCGGGCACGGCCCATGTTCCGAACGCCTCAACGACAACGGGCGCGCCGCGCGTCACGCGCACATCGACCGTGTACGTGCTCCCGACCGGAACTCGGTTGATGAGATCGACGCGCTCCACGCTCTCACCAGGCACATCAACGGATTCGGGCTCGAGTGCGGTCTCGCCATCGACAACGACGCGCACGTCGACCTGCGCAGCCGTCGCGGCGAAGTTGGCGATCGAAATGGATTGGGTCACTCCCGATTGACCGTCGCCCACCGGGAACGACCAGCGCAACGCAGCGCCAGTGACGCCGAGCGACGCGGCGAAGCCGCGGCGGATGTCGATGCCGTCGAACTTCAACGATCGCTCCGCGACGATCCGACCGATGCGCGCGTGGACGGCGATGGCCAGCTCCTCTTCGCGGAGCACCTGTTCGTGCACTGCCACAGAGACCCGCGACCGACGCGGCACAGCGAGAGACTCCGTGGCGCCGGGAGACTCCTCCCCCGAGGTCGTGAGGAACGACACGTCGACGATGGCGTCCTCCCCGAACGGGTTGAACAGCGTGAGCCACTCCTGGGCTCCGAGCACCGTCGTTCCGCCCGCGAAGAACCAATCGCGTGCGGCAGCACGCGCACACGGACCGACCGCGACATCGTTGTTGGCGCGCAGCTCGTGCTCGACGATCGCCGGGCCGCCGAGCACTTCGACCACCACACCCGGGTCGTCGTCTTCGGCCAGATCAGCCACCGGGACTCGCTCCTGAGCGAGCGGAGGGATCTGGCGGTGCTCAACGGCAGGAGTGTGGTCAGGGCCCCGCAACACCGTCACGGTCGCATCGACGGGTCGCGTCGCAAGGTTCGCGATCAAGATGGTCTCCGTGGCGCGACCGGTCTCCGTCGAGCTGCCCTCGGAGCAGAACCATGCAACCGAGACCGCGTCGTCGCCGGGCACGGTCGGCCCGTCGATCGCCGAGGTGAGCGTCGGGAAGGAAGGCAGCGTCCTCGAGGAGCCCCGCTCCGCCACGACCACGCCCACGGCAAGCAGCGCGACGAGCACGAGCGCCGGGATGCGAGGAACGGGGCGGGACGGCCGTCGACTCACTGGCCCTCCCAGAAGTCGGCATCGCCGAAATCGATCTCTTCCTGGATCCGGCGCCGCTCGCGCCGCTCTTCACGGTGGGGGCGAACGCGCACCTTGGCCAGCTTGCGGCGACCCCACGCCCACCACGTCAATGCGACCACCCACAACGCCGCCTGGAACAGGAGCAGCCCATAGCGTCGGGATTGACCGGAGTGCCGGAAGGACACTCCGCCGCGGGCTTCGTGCGTGAACGCATTCGTGTAGCCGAACGCGCGTCCGTGCGGGAGATCCGTGTCGTCGACGCGTGCGCTCCAACCATCGTCATAGGCCTCGGCAAGCAGCAGCGTCCCTGGTTTCACGGAGCCACCGCGAACCGGGCGAGCGCGCGCCAAATCGACACGTACGGCGCTGCGCAGCGGATCGACCCCTCCGATCGGCACGGGATCGGAGTTGTCCGCGGCGACAATTGCTCGCGCAGGAACCCAGGCAAGGTTCTCGTACAGGACGAGGCCGGGCTCGCTGCCGAGACGCGCCAGGTCGAGCTGGTTGCCGAGCGCGCCCGCGACGCCTGGTGGCTCCGGTCCGCGTTCGCCGTCCAGTCCATTGCGACGCGCCAACGCCACGTAGCGAATCCCCGACGGCGCGAGCATCCGACCGAACCGGCTCGTCTGCCCGGCGCGCACCGAACGGAGCGCTCGCTCGATCACGCGGTCGGCCGATGTCTCTGGTGCGCGCAAGAGCTCACGCGCGTCACCCGGACCATTTCGGGTCATCGACCACGACAACGTCGCGTCGACCTCCATCGGATCGAGCGGCAGCGCCTCCGCCGCGCCGACCCAGAGGATGCGGAACTCACCCTCGTCGAGCGCGTCTCCGGTGAACGACAGGACCGGCGCCCAGGAGTCGGGTGCGCGCCATCGCCCGTCGACAACGTCGCCAAGGAAGCCGAACGACGCGAGCACGAGGCCGAGCGCGCCGATCACGCCGCCGGCCTGCGCCGGTCCGACGCGGGATTGCTTGAGGCGCTCACCCAAGGCGGTGATCCCGAGTCCGGCTGCGATCGCGATGCCGAGCGCCGCAAGCGCGAGCCCGGCCTCTGGCACAACGGTCGGCGAGTCCGGAGCCACCGCCGCGGGGATGACAGCCACCGCGTACCCCGCGATCGCCATCATCCAGGCGCGCGTGACCCACGCGAGACGTGGTCCGTTCGCGATGAGCATTCCAGCGACAGCTGCGGCAAGCACCCCCCAGCTCGCCACGCCCGCGCCGTTCGGTCCGCTCTCGAAGCGGAGGACCGCGGAGATCGACAGGTCGGGTCGGAACCCGAGGCCGAGCGCGCCAGGATCGTCGCTCGAGTCCAGCAACGTTCCGGTCCACGGGATGAGGAGCACCGCGGCGCCAATCACGCCGATCAGCGCGGCTCCGAGCGAGCGCAAGGCCGCGGCTGCGTCCCCCACGACGATTGCCGCGACCAAGACCGCGCCCGCCACGACCACGCCCACCAGTGCGCCGGGCGGATACCACGCGCCCAATACGGCCGTCGCGATCGCGAGACCCAGCAAAGGACGCCGCGCGTTTCCGATCACGCCTGGGAAGCGCCCGGCGCGCAGCACGAGCAAAGCGATGAACGGGGCGAACGCGAAGAGGACGAGCGGGCCGAGGCGTCCGCTGGCCACGGCGTTGCGCGGCATCGCACTCACGCCGTACGCGAGGGCGGCGATCCCGGCGCCACCGATACCTCCGTCGAACGCGCGTCCGATGCGATACGCCCCGAGCACGCCGACCGCGAAGGCACCCACCACAACGAGCGTCTGAGCAAAGCCGGTGGCGCCGAGGAACACCGTGCCGAGCCCGGCCATCATCGCCAGCACCGGCGGGGCCACGACGTCCGATCCGAGCCCCGTGTGCCGCCACGCCGACGTGAGCTCACCGCCCAAGGAGGCGACGTCGGGCCACCGCACCATCGTGCCCACCTGCGGCACACCATCGGTGAACAGGTCGCGCGAGCCCACCACCAGGAGCACGAAGAACGCGATGAGTGCGATCGCGGCCGGGTGGCGCATGAACTCCGCGAACGTGTCGAGCGCATCCCGACCCCGTTCGCCAATCGACTTCATGCGGACGTCGGCATGGTGCTGTGAGAGGAAGGCGCCGGCGCGAGCGCCCGCGCCCACCTGGAGCTCATAGAGATCTCGGTCGCGAACCCGCCGCAGCTCCTGGGCACGTCGACGTGCCGGACGCAGATGACCGAAGTGCAGCAGGTTCCAGACCCACGCGCCGAGCTCCGCAAATGCTCCGGCGCGTCGACTGGTCAAAGCGAACGCGATCGCCTCGACGAACGCGACCACGACGGCGGTGGGGACCACACGCAACAACGTCGCGGCCGAATAGCAGGTGAGGACGACGCGGACCCTTCTGCGCGCGAGCTCGCGTCGAGAGGGCTGGTCCCCCGCCGCGCGCTGTCCAGCGGCCTCACCGTGACGAGCCCGCGCGTCTGGCGCAACCATGACCCGCGCACCGGCGAGACGAGCGCGCCAGCACAGATCGAGGTCTTCTGATCCCGGGAACGTGTCGGGGTCGAAGCCTCCGAGCTCGTCGAAGAGATCGGCCCGCACGAGCATGGCGGCGCTCGACACGTAGAACACGTCACGCACGGCGTCGTGCTGCTCCTGGTCGATCTCGCCCGGTTCGATGCCGGTGTGCGTTCCACCGAGCCGGTCGATCGCGCACCCGACCGCGAGGATCACCTCCGGGTTGTCGACGGCCACGAGCTTCGGCCCGACGATCGCCGCGTTCGAGCGGTACGCCTCCTCCACCATCACCCGCACGGCGGTCGGGTCGAGCACCACGTCGTCGTGGCACACGAGGAAGAACGTCGCGCCCTGCACGGCGGCGAGCGCCTCGTTGGCTGCGCCACCAAAGCCAGGACTGCCGGTGACCCGGCGCACGAACGCGCCCGGCAGTGCGGCTCCCACCCTGGCCGTGGGGTCCTCGCCCGACCCGGCGTCGACGACGAGGACCGACAGCGCCGGGTAGTCCTGGGCCCCGAGCGCGGCGAGCGCGCGTTCGAGGAATGGGCCCGGGTTCCTGGTGACCACCACGACCACGACTGGCGGTGCGACCTCCTCGGGGATCTCCGTGGGCTCCGCCGTCGCCATCGGCCCGGAGGCTACCGGCGGGCTTCGGCATTGCCCGGCAAGGGAAACCGGCCGCCCGCGCGCCGCTTGTGACTGTGGGCACAAGCGCTTGCAATCGTTAGCATTTACGCGTACCGTAGTGAGCGGTCCGGGGCACCCAGTGATCCCTCTCCCCGACGCCTCGACCGACAGAGACGAAGCGAAGCCCTGGCCGGATGGCCGGGAGGGCGCAGCGGAGTCGACCAGACAAAAGGAGCAACTGATGCAGCAGCTGACCGAGACCGTGAAGCAGCGGGTGCGCGATGGCGCGTCGCTCGCCGTCGGCGTCGGCGTCCTTGGCTACCAGGCCGCCCGCACAGGCGCCGAAGAGGCCCAGAACCGCGTGAGCGCGTCGGTGAAGGACGCTCGTGGCGCGGCCGAGCAGGGCGCCCGCCGTGCGTGGGAGCAGATCGAGGTGCTCGGCACCGAGGTGCTCGAGCGCGTCGAGCCGGTGATCGCGCGGGTGTCTGACCGCGTCGAGCCGCTGATCGGCGACCTCGCCGTGCGCGTCGAGCCCTACGTGGATCGCATCCAGGCCCGCGCCCAGGCGCTGGCCCGTCGGCCCGTCACCGAGAGCAAGACCGAGACCCCGACGAGCGTCGACGCCTGACGCACGTCCGCACCATCTGAAGCGACCCCGAGGGGCATCCCCTCGGGGTCGTTTTCATCTCCATGTCTGTCGAACCGGCACCAAAGGGAGTAGCCCGTGCCGCGCCGGTAGCCTTCCGCGCATGTTGACCGCGTTGGCGGGGGGCGTCGGGGCGGCGCGCTTCCTCCGGGGGCTCGTCGCCGTCGTGCCACCCGAGCAGATCACTGCCATCGTGAACACCGGCGACGACGACGTCTTTCACAGCCTGCACGTGAGTCCCGATCTCGACAGCGTCACGTACACGCTCGCCGGCGCGAACAACACCGAGACCGGATGGGGACTCGAAGGGGAGACCTTCCACGCGATCGACGCGCTCGAGCGCTACGGCAGCCCGACGTGGTTTCGCCTCGGCGACCGCGACCTGGCGACCCACCTGTATCGGACCGAGCGCCTCCGCGCCGGCGCACCCTTGTCCGG
Source organism: Acidimicrobiia bacterium (assembly GCA_040881685.1). Lineage (NCBI taxonomy): Bacteria > Bacillati > Actinomycetota > Acidimicrobiia > Acidimicrobiia bacterium. The sequence goes on from JBBECS010000003.1 coordinate 156,921, forward strand.
CGTGACCGCCGAGATCGCGACCGCGTGGGGTGTGAGCACCCGGCTCCTGCCGATGACCGACGACCGCGTGGCCACACGGATCACCGCCGAGACGGCCGGTGGCATCGAAGAGCTCGCCATGCAGGACTGGTTCGTGCGGCACCGCGCCGAGGCGCCCGTCGTTGCCGTGCGGTTCGAGGGCGCCGAGCAGTCTCAGCCGGGCCCCGGCGTGATGGACGCGCTCGACCAGGCCGAGACGATCCTCGTGTGCCCGAGCAATCCCGTGATCTCGATCGGTCCGATCTTGGCCGTGCCCGGCATCCGCGAAGCGCTCGCCGCCCGGAGGGACCGGGTGGTGGGTGTCAGTCCGATCATCGGCGGTCGACCGGTGCGCGGCCCCGCCGACCGGCTGATGGGCCCGCTGGGCATCGAGGTGTCGTGCGTGGGAGTCGCGCGCTCGTATCGCGACTTCTGCTCGACCCTGGTCATCGACGCAGCCGATGCCGAGCACGCACCCGCCGTCGAGTCCCTGGGCGTGCGCGCGGTCGTGGCCGACACGCTGATGCGCAACGCCCGCGTCGCGGCGGCACTCGCCCGCGAGACGCTCGCTGCCGTGGCGTGACGATCACGGTCATCCCCATCCGGGGTGTGCCCGAAGTGCGCCCCGGTGACGAGCTGGCAACGTTGATCGCCGACGCCGCGGCGCAACAGGACACACCCCTCGCGGCCGGCGACTGTCTCGTGGTGACGCAGAAGGTCGTCTCGAAGGCCGAGGGTCGGTTGGTCGAGCTCGACCCTGACGATCGCGAGGCGCGAACCCGCCTGGTGGAGTCGGAATCGGTCCGGGTGCTCCGCCGGCGTGGCGATCTGGTCATCAGCGAGACACGTCACGGGTTTGTCTGCGCGAACGCCGGTGTCGACCTCTCGAACGTCGAGCACGGCCTCGCCGCGCTGCTCCCGATCGACCCCGATCGATCGGCCCGGCACGTACGGGATGCGCTCGGCGCTCGACACGGGGTCGAGGTGGCCGTGGTCGTGTCCGACACCTTCGGTCGCCCGTGGCGGATCGGCCTCACCGACGTGGCGATCGGCGTCGCGGGGATCGCCGCCGTGCTCGACCTCCGCGGCGCCCTCGACGCGCAGGGTCGGGAGCTCCAGGTGACCGAGGTGGCGCTCGCCGACGAGATCGCGGGTGCCGCCGAGCTCGTGATGGGCAAGGCCCAATCTGTGCCGGCGGCGATCGTCCGCGGTCTCGACTCGACGTGGCTCCGAGACAGCTCCGCGCGCGAGCTCGTGCGCAACCCCTCCGAAGACCTCTTCCGGTGAGCGAGCGTCCGCGACGCACGTATCGTGCGGCGCAGCGAGCGGTCGCCGAGGTAGAGAGGAGCGGCCCGGCCCGAAGGGCCGAGAGCGGGAAGAGTGAGAGCGTGACCGTTCCCGAGCTGCTCGTGGCGCGGCGTTCGATCCGCGCGTTCCGTGCTGAACCCGTAGCGCGTGACGTCCTGGACGCGCTCGTAGAAGCCGCGTGCCTCGCGCCAGCCCCGCACCACTCACGCCCGTGGCGATGGGTGGTCGTGGACAGTGCCGACGCCAAGCGCGACCTGGCCGACGGCATGGGCGCGAGGTGGCGTGAGGATCTGCGCGCCGACGGGCTCGATGACGACCGCATCGAAGAGCTCGTTGGCGCGTCGCACGAGCGCCTCACCCACTCGCCCGCATCGATCCTCGGCTGTCTCACCTGGGACGGCCTCGATCGCTATCCCGACGAGGCCCGCCAACGCGCGGAGTGGGGCATGGCGCTGCTCTCGCTCGGCGCCGCGGTTGAGAACCTCATGCTGGCTGCGGCCGACGCCGGGCTCGCGTCGTGCTGGGTGGCCGCCCCGATCTTCTGCCCCGAAACCGCGCGCGACGCGCTCGAGCTGCCCGACGACTGGCTCCCCCACGCACTCGTGCTCGTCGGCCATCCTGCCGAGGACTACCTGCCCCGCGCACGTCCACCCCTACCTCTCGGGGATCTGCGCTCGTTCCGCTAGTTCTCCCCTTGATTTCTGAACCAGTCGATGGATCGCTCGAGGCCCTCTTCCAGCGACGTGTACGGCTTCCAGCCGAGGTGGATCGCGGCCCGACCGGGGTCGAGCGCCGAGCGGTTCAGCTCTCCTGTGCGCAGCGGTCCGTAGCGAGCTGGCTCGGGATAGCCCGTCGCACGCGCCATGAGGTCGAAGAGCTGCTGCACGCTCGTCTCGACGCCGCTGCCGATGTTCACGATCAGCCCGCCACCCTTGTCGGCGGCGCGCGCGAAGGCGTCCACCACGTCGTCGACGAACACGAAGTCGCGCGTCTGCTCACCGTCGCCGTAGATCGTCGGGCGCACACTCGCCAGGAGCTTCCCTGCGAAGATCGCAACCACGCCGGCTTCTCCATGCGGGTCTTGGCGCGGCCCGAACACGTTCGCGAGCGCGAGTACCGAGTACTCCAGGCCGTGGATCTCGCGGTAGTAATGCAGGTAGTCGCCGACCGCCTTCTTCGACACGCCGTACGGCGACAGCGGCCGCTGCGGGTGCCCTTCCCGAGTGGGCGTCGCGTCGGGCACGCCGTACAACGTGCCGCCGGACCCTGCGAACACCACCTTGCGAGTGCCGGCCTCCAGCGCGGCATTGATCACGTTCAACGATCCGAGGATGTTCACCTCTGCGTCGAGCATCGGGTTCGAGACCGACACGCGCACGTCGGCTTGCGCGGCCAGATGGAACACGACCTCGGGCTTTCGATGCGCGATCAGCTCGCGCATGGCGTCGGACCGGACATCCAGACGCTGGAAGGTCATCTTCCGCTGACGCTGTGCGCGCGCGTCAGCCAGGTTGGCCAACGATCCTGTCGAGAGGTCGTCGACCACATCGACGTCGTACCCCTCCGCGAGCAGACGGTCCACGAGGGTCGACCCGATGAAGCCCGCGCCACCGGTGACGAGTACGCGCACCTCGACTCCTCAGCTCGCGGTCGCGACGGGGACGCGACCACCAACGAGGGTTGAGCCGGCGGAAACACGCGCGCCGGCACCCACGATTGAGAGATCGAGAACACTCGCACGGGCGTCGACGCACGCGTCGGCGCCGACGATCGATGTCCGCGCGACCGCGCCGTCAGCTACGAGCGCGCGTGCGTGCAGGACCGAACCATCGACGACCGCGTCCAGTCCGACCTGGGCACCTGGCCCGATCGTCGAGGCCGAGACGCGTGCACCGCGCGCGAAGCACGCGCCGGCACCGATGAGCAGCGGCGCTTCGAAGGTCGCCGCTGTGAGGTCGATCTCGCCTTGGACCCACACGCCGGGTGACGCCTCCTGCGCGTCCGGCACCGGCGGAAGCCCCAAGCGCCCGGCAAGCACGTCGGCGTGCGCGTCCAGGTAGGTCTGCGGTGTGCCCACATCGAGCCAGTAGTCGTCGGTTCCCAAGGCATACACCTTCCCGCGTTCTTCGAGCAGCCCGGGGAAGGTCTCACGCTCGATCGACACGGCGACCCCAGCCGGGATGCGGGCGAACACCTCAGGCTCCAGCACGTACGTCCCCGCGTTGATCCAGTCGCTCGGCGACGTTCCCGGTTTCGGCTTCTCGACAAACGCCTGAACCTCACCGTCGGGGTACGTGGGCACTGCTCCCAGAGCCGACGGGTCCTCAACGTGCGACAGGTGAATCGTCGCCGCGGCATCGCGGTCGACATGGAATTCGACGAACGCTCGGAGGTCGAGCGTGGTGAGCACGTCGCCGTTGCACACGACCACGCGTTCATCGATGCCTGCTTGCTCGACGGCGAAGCGAATGGCACCGGCGGTTCCGAGCGGCTCCGGTTCGACGGCGTACACGAGGCGCATCGCACCGAACCGGTCACGAGGGAAGTGGTGGACGAACGCGTCAGGCAGGTACCCGAGCGAGAGCACGACCTCGTCGACGCCGTACGCGCCCAGCCACGCGAGCTGACGCTCGATGAGCGGCCGACCGCCGACCGGCAGCAGCGGCTTGGGTGTCGTGAGGGTCAGCGGACGAAGGCGCGTGCCCTCGCCGCCGACGAGCACGACGGCTTTCACGGCGTGGCGGTTGCCGGACCGGTGGTCGACGTGGTGGCGCTCGACGTGGTGGTGGTCGGGGCTTCGCCACCCGGCCCCGCGGTGCTGCACGACTTCACGTCGAGCGCTTCGGGTGTCTCCTGGCCGGCGTCGGGGTCGGGTGCCTCGAACGCGTTCGGCGGCACGCCGATGGCTTCACCCTTGGGGAGGAACGCGAGCGCGACCACATGGAGATCTTGGAGCTTGTAGTCGGCGGGGTTCCCGGTCCGGCCCGTGCAGTCGACCGACCACTTCACGACGCCGGTGCGGCCGGCCATCGTGGAGCCGGGAGGGCACTTGTCGCCGTTCGACCAGGTGGTGGTACCGGGTTCGACCGCGGGGCCCGCCCAGACGTCGAACGAGTCCTCGGCGACCGTCCACCCGCCGTTGTGGAAGTAGCGGCCGAGCGTCGCGTTGTCGCCCGCGTCGGCGCTGGAGTACGGGTGGATGTGGATGAAGCCGTCGCCGTGGGTGTGCAGCCCGGCCTGGATGTTGCTGTCGGTGACATTGTGGAACTCGAGCGGCTCGGAGAGCCACTCGCCACACACGTTGACGCCGAGCGCCTCGTGCCAGTGGTCATAGAAGTCGCTCGTCACCGGGTTGATGCCCGCGAGTGGGTGGACGTCGTTGCCCCCCGCCGACGTGACGATCCCGGTCACGCCCGCGGCGACGATCAGCGCGAGCGCCCCGTAGTACCAGCGCGCGCCGCCGCGCTTCTTGGGGCGCCGCACCTTGGCTCGTATGCGGGCGCGGGAGTACTTGTTAGATCTGGCCATGACCGCGTCGAGGCTACCCGGTCGGTCTCGAACTGACGGGCCGCGACCGGCGCCCACCGAGCGCGTGGGCGAGCGCGGCGAGGCCGAAGCGCACGGAGAGGTAACCGAACGCCGGGACGAGGAGCACGCGGCGCCATCCATGCCAGCGCTTCGCCGCGAAGCGCAGGAGCGATCGATGATGCGAGAGCAGCATCCGGTACGGCCGCCGCGCCGTGCTCGCACCCTGCACGTGGACGACCTCGCCTCCCGGTTCGTAGGCAACCCTCCACCCGGCCCCGCGCAGTCGCCAGCAGAGGTCCACGTCCTCGACGTACATGAAGTAGCCCGCATCCCAGCCACCCACGGCATCGAGCGCGCTACGACGGAGCCACACGGCTGCGCCTGACACGAAGCCGACGTCGCGTGGCTGCGAGGGATCGGCGTCGAGCTCGCGGTAACGGCGGGTGAAGCGGTTGCCGGGTTTGAACAGGCCGAGCACACCGTGACCGACCGCGTCCCGCAGGCGCGGGATCGAGCGCGCCGACGGATATTGCGTACCGTCGACGTTGCGAACCGATGGACCGACCGCGCCGAGATCCGGCTCGTGGTCGAACCTTGCGAGCACTGCGCTCGCAGTTCCGGCTTCGACACGCACGTCGCAGTTGCAGACTGCGACGACGGGCCCAGTCGTCACAGCGGCTCCCGCGTTCGCGGCGCTTGCATACCCGCGGTTGCGATCGGGCGTGATCACCTGGACGTCAGGCACCAGCGAACGCAATCGCTCGATCGAGCCGTCGGTGGACCCGTTGTCCACGACGACGATCTCGGCCGCGCCGGCCGAGGTGTCGGCGAGCAACGACTGCACGCATTCGGCCAGGAGGTCGCCGGCCTCGTAGTTCACGACCACCGCCGCCCACCGGGGCTCGCTCACCATTCCCGCTCTCGGTGCTTCGCACCGGGCCGCTCGGGCCCCATTCGCTGCGGGCCGGGGACCAATTCGCCGGTCGACTCCGCAGGCTCCGTCTCCTGGTCGTCGACCGGCAAAGCCGCCCGACTTCCGTCCCGCCGACGCTCACTCATGTCAGCAGGGCGGGATCTTGGGTGCCGGCTTGCCGAGCTCGCTCAAGTCCGCGACCGGTGCGGGTGCCAGCCCCTCCTCCGTCACCGGCACCAGTGTGTCCGCGACGCCTGTGGTGGACGTGGTCAGCGACTCGGGCACCAGGATGCTCACGAAGTCGGCACCGAGCACCAAGACGACGTCGGCGCCTTTGAGCGAGGGGTCGAGCACCAGCCGGGCCGAGGGCTCGACGTAGGAGAGCACGAGCTTGCCGGCGTCTTGCTCACCCGGCGCGTAGCGAACCTCAGTAAGCGCCACCTCTGCTCGCGCATCGCTACGCGCGCCGGCGCGCTTGAACCCGATCTTCGCGAGCTCGTCGAGCGCAGCGGTTGCCGTGTCGACCTGCCCGGTTCCGTCCAGGACCCGAAGCTTCACGTCGGAAGGCGCCGCGGAGCTCGTGGTGGCCACACTGCCGAAGTCACCGAGGAGCTTGGCCATCTCGCGCCACGCCGGGTCATCCGGGTACAGCACCGAGGCACCATTTTGCGCAGGGCCCGACTTCCACGGGAAGGTCCTCATGTCGAGCGCGCTCTGGTCGTTGGCGTTCACCGTGCGGAACGCCTCGACGATCGAGAGGATGTCGTCCTTCGCCAACCCCTCATCGGCTTTCAAGTTCTGCACGACTTCGTTGGTGATGTCGAGCGCAGTGAAGGGGTCGTTGAGGCTCCTCGCCACCGCGAGCCCAGCCATGGACCGGATGAAGGATTGCTGGCGCTCGATGCGGCTGATGTCGGGAACGATGTCTGCAGACACCCAATCATCGGTCTCGAGGTTGAGGTACTCGAGCGAGCGCGACCGCACGTAGGCGAGGCTCGCCGGTCCATCGAGTCGACGGCATCCGGGCGTACGAACGAAGAGGTTCGTGTTGGCGTCGCGTGCCGGGTATGGGAAGTACGTCGGCACGCTGCCGATCGCCTTGACGATGCCCTCGAAGCTCTGGAAGTCGACCTCGATGTAGTGGTTGATCTCGATCCCGAAGTTGGCCTTCAGGGTCGCGATCGTCTTGTCGGCACTGATGTTGAACGCGTAGTTGATCTTCTCCATCCCGACACCGGGAACATCGACCCAGAGGTCACGCGGGAACGACACCACCAACGTGCGCTGCGCTCCCGGCTCCACGTGAACGACCATCATCGTGTCGGACCGCTTGCCTTCGACGTCCTCTTGGTTGCCGAACGCCTCTTCCTGCCCTGCGTTCTCCACGAACTCACGCGTGTCGGAGCCGATCACGAGATAGTTGGCCCCCTCGGGCGGCGCGGCTGCCGTCGCAACTTTGACGGCGTCGATCTCGTCGATCTTTTGATCGATCACATAGTTGACCGCCACCACCGCAACGATCATCAACAGCGCGGAGACGCCGAATGCGACCGCGTAGCGCCCGGCGAAGGCGCGACGGGCTGACGACGGGTTCTCCATGGAGTGGTCATGGTACCGAAGCGATTTCGTGCGGTTCCCTCGGACTCGTCGCCTACCCTCCCGAAGTGGTGCTCCGTCCCACGATTCCCGAGCTCGCGTCCACACCAGTGGTGATGCGCGCCGGGTCCACAACCATCGTCGCCGCGGATCCGGTCGAGGTCGTCACCGCACATCGCACGGACGCGCTGCGCGCGCTCGACGAGCTCACACCCGGCTGGTGGGCCGGCGTGCTCACCTACGACCTCGGGCGGTCGGTCGAACGCGTCACGTGCCGCCTCGCAGCCGACCCCGAGCTCCCCGATCTCGTGCTGGCCCGGTACGACGCCCGGCTGCTGATCACCGACACCGGGACCAACCTCGTCGGATCACCCGATGCACGCTCACGGCTCGAGCGGCGTGTCGAGCGCGCGCCTCGTGTCGCGGATCCGACGCAGCTCGGGTCAGCGCGATCCACCCTGGAGAAGCACGAGTTCGAAGCCGGTGTTCGTGCGATCGTCGCACTCATCGAGTCCGGCGAGTGCTACCAGGTGAACCTCACTCGCCAGCTCGCGTGGGACCAGGGCGCCGATCCGATCGCGCTCTTCCACTCCCTCGCCGATCGCAATCCCGCACCCCATGCCGCACTCGTGACGCTTCCTGTCCTCCCTGGCGCCGAGACCGTTGTCGTGTCGTCGTCGCCCGAGCGGTTCCTTGCCTGGCGCGGCCGTGATGTGGAGACCCGCCCGATCAAGGGAACCGCAGTCGACGCGGCATGGTTGCGCGCGAGCGCGAAGGACCGTGCCGAGAACGTCATGATCGTTGATCTCGCGCGCAACGATCTCGGTCGCGTGTGCGAGTACGGAACGGTTCACGTCCCGGAGCTGTGCGGCGTCGAGGCTCATCCGGGCCTGCACCACCTCGTAAGCACGATCCGCGGTCGTCTTCGCGAAGGCGTTGGACCTGGCGGACTCGTGCGGGCGACCTTCCCCCCGGCTTCGGTCACGGGCGCACCCAAGCCGCGCGTCCTCCAGGCCATCGAGGATCTCGAACCGACGCGCCGCGGTGTGTACTGCGGGGCGATCGGATGGCTCGATACCGAGCGCGACGAAGGCGACCTCGCCGTCGCGATCCGAACCTTCGTCGTGGACAGCGAGGGGACGCGCCTCGGTGTGGGTGGGGGCATCGTCGCCGACTCCGACCCGGCCGCGGAGTGGCGCGAGACCGAGCTCAAAGCCGCGCAGCTGCTGGTCGCCGCTGCGGGGCAGCGAGCAAACGGAGAGAGCGAGCTTGCAGGAGCGGCGAGCGTCCCGAAGGGCGGTCGCAGGCATCCCGCGACCGAGCGAGCGCGACCAGAGTGATGATCATCTGCTTGAACGGGCAGCTCGTCGACGAGCACGAGGCGCGAATCTCGCCGTTCGATCACGGATTGCTTGTCGGTGACGGCGTCTTCGAGACGCTGCGCGTGTACGGAGGGGTTCCCTTTGCGTGGCGGCGCCACTACGAACGGCTCGTCCACTCGGCGCACGGACTCGGATTGGCCGTCCCCGAGCTCGCCGCGCTGCGGGCCGCGGCCGACGGAGTGCTGAACGCCAACGGTCTGCACGACGCGCGGCTCCGCGTGACCGTGACGGGCGGACCTGCGCCACTCGGGTCCGAGCGCGGGGATGCACCACCCACCGTCGTCGTCGCCGCGACCGTGCTCAAGCAATGGCCGCCGACAGAGGCGGTCGCAACCGTGCCCTGGCCGCGCAACGAACGCGGCGCGACCGCTGGGCTCAAGACGATCTCGTATGCCGAGAACGTGCGCGCCCTCGCGTACGCGTACGAGCGAGGCGCGAACGAGGCCATCTTCCACAACACGCGTGGCGAGCTCTGTGAGGCGACCGGGTCGAACCTGTTCGTGGTGCTCGACGGGGTCGCGGTCACTCCGCCGGGCGACTCGGGATGCCTGCTGGGCGTGACGCGGGCACTTGTGCTCGAGCTCGGTCGGGAGCACGGCATTGCCGTCGAGGAACGCTCGTTGACGCCAGATGCGTTCGCCAGGGCACAGGAAGCGTTCCTCACCTCCACCACCCGAGAGGTGCACCCCATCGCCAACGTCGACGACCGCGAGCTCCCTGCCGCGCCCGGCCCCGTGACGGAACAGCTCGCTGAAGCGTTCAAGGAGCTCGTCGCGACGAATCTGGATCCATGACGCACGACGTCACGGGTGTCGCAAGTGGACCACGTCGCCAGCGGCGACGACCTCGCTGATTCCATCTTCGTTCGTGACGACCAGCCGACCGGCTTCGTCGATGTCGGTCGCGGTTCCCTCGATGGCGCGCGTGCCGAGGTCCACCCGCACGCGGCGGCCCAACGTTGCCAGCACGGACCGATATGCAGCTGGCACCCCGTCGAGATCGTCGAGCTGCTCGGCCAGACGATCGAGGAAGGCAGCCAACAACTCGGCTCGGTCGACCGGCCGGCCCGCCTCGAGGTTGCACGCGGTCGCGCGCTCGGCAAGCTCTGGGGGGAAGTCGACCCATTCCACGTTGCAGCCAAGGCCGATCACGACCGCACCGATCTCACCGTTGGCCGTCAGCTCGGTCTCCGCGAGGATGCCGGCCAGCTTCCGGTCCACCACGACGAGGTCGTTCGGCCACTTCACGTCCGCACGCAACGAAGCGACCTGCTCGACAGCCGCGCGCAACGCCACGGCCGCGGCCATCGTGAGCACATGGACCTGTTGGGTATCGATGCGGGGCCGCAGCAGCACTGACACGAGGAGCGACGATCCCGACGGTGCGCTCCACGTTCGCCCGCGACGCCCCCGGCCTGCCGTTTGGTGATCTGCGACTGCGACCAGTCCTTCCGGCGCGCCGCCGCGCGCCTCGTCGAGCAGCCACCGGTTCGTGGAATCGATGGTGTCGAAACGTCGAACTCGCCAGCGTCCGACCCGGCTGGCGGGTTCGTCACCCATCGCCCGTAGGATACGGACTTCGCGCTTCGAGCCAGGGGCTGCCGTGCTTTCGAAGATCCTCATTGCCAACCGCGGCGAGATTGCGGTGCGGGTCATGCGGACCTGTCGCGAGCTCGGCATCGCGAGCGTTGCCGTGTACTCGGAACTTGATCGCGACGCGCTCCATGCTCGGTTCGCCGACGAGGCACACGCGCTCGGGGGTCAGACGGCGGCCGAGAGCTACCTGAACACGGAACGGATGCTGGAGATCGCTCGCAGCAGCGGTGCCGACGCGGTGCACCCTGGGTATGGCTTCTTCGCCGAGAATGCCGACTTCGCCCGCGCCGTGACCGACGCCGGACTCACGTGGATCGGTCCGCCGCCCGAGGCAATCGAGGTCATGGGCGACAAGATCTCGTCGCGTAAGGCCGCGGCCGCGGCGAAGGTGGCCTCGGTTCCGGGAACGCTCGAGCCCATCGTCGGCGTCGACGACATCGTCGCGTTCGGCGAGGAGCACGGCTGGCCTGTCGCCATCAAGGCCGCCTTCGGCGGTGGCGGCAAGGGCATGAAGATCTGCGAGAGCGCCGATGACGCCGCGTCAGCATTCGAATCCGCAACACGCGAGGCGACGGCGTACTTCGGTCGCCCCGAGGCCTACCTCGAGCGCTACCTCACGCGGCCCCGCCACGTCGAGGTGCAGGTGTTCTGCGACACGCACGGCACCGGCGTATGGCTCGGCGAGCGCGACTGCTCGACGCAACGCCGCCATCAGAAGCTCATCGAAGAGACGCCCGCACCAGGGATCTCGGATGCAACGCGCGAGGCCATGGGCGCGGCCGCGGTGAAGGTGGCACTCGCCTGCGGGTACGTGAACGCGGGCACGGTCGAGATGCTCTACCAGGACGAGGAGTTCTGGTTCCTCGAGATGAACACACGGCTGCAGGTCGAGCACTGCGTGACCGAGGAGGTCACGCGCCTCGACCTGGTTGCCGAGCAGATCAGGGTGGCCAATGGCGCGCCGCTCTCGTTCACCCAGGACTCGGTGACGAGGCACGGACACGCGATCGAATGCCGGATCAACGCCGAGGACCCGTCGAAGCGGTTCCTCCCGTCACCGGGCACCCTCAGTCGCCTGCGTGTGCCGAGCGGGCCCGGTGTGCGCTGGGACGGTGGCTACGAAGAGGGCGACACCATCTCGCAGTACTACGACAACCTGATCGGCAAGCTCGTCGTCTGGGCACCCGATCGTGAACGGGCTACCGAGCGCATGCTGCGCGCGCTCGGAGAGCTGGTGGTCGAGGGTGTCCGCACGACCACGCCCGCGCACCTCGCATTGCTCGCCGACCCGGTGTTCGCCGCCGGACAGCACTCCACGAAGTGGGTCGAGGACGAGTTCGACACGACCTTGTTCGCCGCCACGCCCGCGCCCGCCGCGGTGTCATCCGCGGGCGATGCCGAGGCCGCCACGTCTCCACTCGTCGAACGCGCGGTTCCGGTCGAGGTGAACGGGAAGCGGTTCTCCGTGCGACTCTGGCTCCCCGACGCGCCGGTCAGCGCAGGGGGTGGCGGGACGGGACGGCGTACGCCGCGGCCGCGGCCGGCCGCGGCCGGCAGCACGGGCGGCTCGGGCGACGGCGTCATCAGTGCGCCAATGCAAGGGACGATCGTAAAGGTGCTCGTTGCCGCGGGAGACGAGGTCGAGGCAGGACAGGCGTTGCTCGTGCTCGAGGCGATGAAGATGGAGAACCACATCAACGCGGTGGGGTCAGGAACGGTGAAAGAGATTCGCGTCGAGGCCGGCGACACGGTCGGCCCTGGCGACGTGCTGCTCGTCCTCGGCTAAGCCCCCGCTCAGGACGCCGCGTCGGCGAGGGACTCGCTGAGCGTCGGGTGTACGAGCAGCGAATCGACGATGTCGCTGACCTTGAGGCCGGCGGTGACGGCGAGCGCTACGACCCCGATGAGCTCGGCTGCGTTGCGTCCGACGATGGAGCCACCGAGGACCACCCCGGTCGCGGGGTCAGAGATGATCTTCACGAAGCCGCGCGGGTCGCCCTGGATGAGCGCCTTGGCGTTGGCGGTGAACGGCACCTTCGTGACTCGGATCTTTCGGCCGCTCGCGAACGCCTCGGCTTCGGCGAGCCCGACGTCGGCGATCTCGGGTTCGGTGAAGACCGCCGACGCGGCTTTGTCGTAGTCGAGGTTGCGGTGTGGACGGTTGTGCATGCCCATGAGGTGCTCAGCGATCTTGCGGCCTTGCATCGCCGCGACCGACGAGAGCGGGAGCTTCCCCGAGACATCGCCGATGGCATAGACGTGGCGCTGGCTCGACACGCAGTTGTGGTTCACCACTACGTAGGCACCGTCGTCGAGGAGCACGCCGATCTCCGGAAGCCCCAGGCCCTCCGTACTCGGAACGGAGCCGACGGCCAGGATCGCGTGTGAGCCCTCGATGACCCGTCCGTCTTCGCAGCTCACGCGCACCACATCGCCGTCACGGTCGATCGCCGACGCCCGCGCCCCCTTGAGCAGGGTGACGCCTCGAGCGAGGAACGCGTCTTCGAGCACTGACGCCACCTCGGCGTCCTTGATCGGGAGCACCTGCTGACGGGAGACGAGCAACGTGACCTTGGACCCGAGCGAGGCGAACATGTGGGTGAACTCGACACCGGTCACACCCGAACCGATCACGATCGCGTGCTCGGGGATCTCGGGCGGTGGGTAGCAGTGGCGCGTGGTGAGGATGCGTTCGCCGTCGACCGCCGCGAAGTCGGGAACACGCGGCCGTGAACCGGTCGCGATGACCACGAAGTCGGCTTCGAGCTCTTCGAGCCCGTCGTCGGTCTCGGCGACGACGGTGTGGTCATCCTTGAAGCGCGCGGTTCCGGTGACCAGCCGTACACCTTGTGAGCCAAGAAGCTCGAACACCGACGCGTGCAAGTGCTTCTGGATCGAGTCGATGCGACGCGTCAGCGCTTGCACGTCGAGCGTGCCCTCGGCCCGCAGCCCCATCTCTGGTGCGCGGTGGAGCTCGCTGAGCTCTCCCCCGGTCGCGATGAGCGCCTTGGACGGGATGCAGTCCCACAGGTGCGCGGCACCACCGACGATCTCGCGTTCGACGAGCGTCACCTCGGCCCCGAGCGTGGCGGCGACCGTGGCGCACGCGTTGCCGGCGGGACCTCCGCCGATGATCACGAGGCGCGTCGTTGGCATGGAACAAGGGTACGCGAAGGCCTGTCGCTAGCCTTCACGTGTGCCCGAGCTGCGACACGATGCGCTCACCGGGCGCTTGGTGCTGGTCGCCGCCGCTCGGGGAGCGCGTCCACACACGACTTCCCCAATCACCCGCGTCGCAGATGGGGCCGCCGCATGCGCGTTCTGTCCCGGGCACGAAGCAGAGACGCCGCCCGAGATCGCGCGCTTGGGTGCGGGTGGACCGGGTGAACCCGGATGGCGCGTGCGCGTTTTCCCCAACCTGTACCCCATCGTCGGGGGCGAAGAAGCGGGGACGGGCGCGACCGGAGCGCACGAGGTGATCGCGTTGTCCCCGGATCACGACCGCGACTTCGGGGCGCTGACCCATGACGAGGCGGCCGAGGTGCTCGGCATGTTGCGGGATCGCGCCCGCGCCAACGTGGGCTCTGGTCACGAGTACGTCCAGGTCCTGATCAACCACGGCCGTGCCGCCGGGGCATCCATCGCCCACCCGCACGCGCAGCTCGTAGCGCTCGACTTCATTCCCCCCGCGGTCACCGTGGCGACGGAGCGGTTCGCCGACGCGGCGTCCGATCTCGTGCTCGCGGACCTCGCCGACGCAGTGGATCGGGAGCAAGGCGTCGTGGTCGGCGAGGAGGTGGCGGCGTGGTGCCCGACGGGATCCGCTTCCCCGTTCGAGATCCGCATCGCGGCACGTTGGGCGGGTGCCCGGTTCGACGAGGCCACCGACGCGCACGTACTCGGGGTGGCCGTGGTGTTGCGCGACGTGCTTGCGAGTGTCGCGGACGTGCTCGATCACCCGCCCTACAACGTCGTGATCCATGGCGCCGACGCGCCGTCCGGCGCCCGATACCACTGGTGGGTCGAGGTCACGCCGCGGACCGCAGTGGTTGCCGGCTTCGAGCTCGGCACGGGCGTGTTCGTCAACTCGGTCGACCCCGAGCACGCGGCAGCACAGCTCCGGGACGCGCGGTGAGTGTGAGGATCTCGCAATGCGAACGGTTCGCCGCGCCGCCAACGACGGTGTGGCGCGCCGTCGAGGACATCTCGACCCACCCGACGTGGATGCGAGATGCCATAGAGATCACGCTCTTGACGGAGGAGCACGGAGGCATTGGCGCCGAGTTTGCCTGCCTCACGAAGGTCGGTCCCTTCCGGAACCATGATGTGCTCCGCGTGACCGAATGGGAGACCGACGCGGTGATGGGCATCGCGCATACTGGCGTCGTCACCGGTACCGGGCGCTTCACGCTCACACCGGATGGCTCCGGCACGCGCTTCTGTTGGGAGGAGGTGCTGCGCTTCCCGTGGTGGATGGGCAGCGCCGTCGGCGAGCGGATCGCGAAACCGGTGCTCGGTCGAGTGTGGCGGAAGAACCTCCGACGGTTGAAGGCGATCGTCGAGAGCCGCTAGCCGGCGACGAGGCTCGCGACCGCCGCGTACGGGTCGAGCGATCGGTCAGCGACGCGAGCCACGAGCTTCTCGAAGTCGTCCCCCGCGCACAGGTGGTCGACCTGCGTGGCAAGTCGGGCGTGCACGATCGATCGCAGCTCTTCGCGCACACGCTCGAACCGACGCTCGTCGAGGCGACCGTCGGCCTCGAGGAACGCTCGATGACCCACAACCGCGTCAAACAGCTCGTCGATGCCGCGGTTCTCGGTGGCGATCGTCTCGATGACCGGCGGCTGCCACGCCCGCTCGCCGCCGAGCTCGAGCATCTGGAGAAGGTCGCGCACGGTCTCGTCGACGCCGGGTCGATCGGCCTTGTTCACGACGAGCACGTCGGCGATCTCGAGCAGACCGGCCTTCGCGGTTTGCACCCCGTCACCCCAACCGGGGTTGACCACGACCGCGGTTGTGTCGGCGGCGCGGGCGATCTCGACCTCGACCTGACCGACACCGACGGTCTCGACGATCAGCCACGGCTTCCCCGCCGCGTCCAGCACCCGCAGCGCTTGCGGGGTTGCGAGCGCGAGGCCGCCGAGATGACCACGCGTCGCCATCGATCGGATGAACACACCCTCGTCCGTGGCGTGGTCCTGCATGCGGACACGGTCGCCCAGGATCGCTCCGCCGGTGAACGGGCTCGTGGGGTCCACCGCGAGCACGCCCACCTCTTCACCATCGCGTCGTATGCGGGTGATCAGGCGGTCGGTGATCGTGGACTTGCCCGCGCCTGGTGCGCCCGTGATGCCCACCGTGTACGCGTTGCCGGTGTGCGGATAGAGGCGGGCCACCGCCTCGGTCGCTGCGGCACCTCCCGACTCGACGAGAGAGATCAGTCGAGCGACGGCACCGCGGTCACCCGCTCGCGCGCCGTCGACCAAGGCGCCGGCGTCGGGCGTCATCCGGGCTCAGTACTCGGGGCTGTCGTCCACGTTGTCGGCCTCGACCGCGGTGATGCCAGGCACGCGGTCCTTGATGATGCGCTCGACCCCGGCCTTGAGGGTCATCGTGGAGACCGGACACGTGCCACACGCGCCGACGAGCTCCACGTGCACAACGCCAGCGTCGTCGATGGTCTTGAAGACGATGTCGCCGCCGTCGGCCTGGAGCGCCGGGCGGATGGCGTCGATCGCCTCGAGGACGTCGGCTTCGGTGCTGGCGGTTGCGGTCATCGTGCTGGCTCCAGTCGAAGGGCGGTGCCCCTAGTACAACCCACCCAGTATCGCACTCGTTCCCGCCTTTTCTCGCTCCCTCGCGGTGGGCCGGGAACCACCCTGTCGGTCGACTCCGCAGGCTCCGTCTCCTAGGCCCACGGTCGCTCGCTCGCTGGGCGAGCGCCCTGCGCTCCGCTTCGGGCGCCGCGCTAACGCGGCAAGCGCTCGACGTCGGCGCCGAGTGAGCAGAGCTTCCCGGGGAGGTCGGCATAACCACGGTCGACGTGGCCGGTATCGAGCACCACGGTCTCACCGTCGGTTCCTAGCGCGGCGAGCATGAGCGCGGCACCCGCTCGTACGTCGTGTGCACGGACGGGCGCGCCGGTCAGGCGCGACACGCCGCGCACCACCGCGTGCCGACCTTCGGTCCGGATGTCTGCACCCATGCGGTTGAGCTCGTCGACGAACGCGAAGCGGTTGTCGAAGATGTTCTCGGTCACGATCGCGGTGCCTTCGGCTCGCGCGAGCACGGCCACCGCGAGCGGCATGAAGTCGGTCGCGAAGCCAGGGAACGGGAGCGTCTGCACATCGACCGAGCGCAGTCGCTCCTCGGATCGTGCCGTGAGGCCATCGGGAGTTGCTTCGATCGTCATCCCCATCTCGTCGAGCTTGCGCACGATCATCTCGACGTGATGGAAGTCGATTCCTTCGATGTTGATGGCGCCGCCGGCTGCGGCGCATGCCATGAGCAGCGTCCCCGCCTCGATGCGGTCACCGACGATCGTGTGTTCGACGGCGCGCAGCTCGTCGACGCCTTCGATCTCAATCGTCGAGGTGCCCGCACCCGTGATGTGCGCACCCATCTCCGTGAGGAAGTCGCACAGATCGCTGATCTCGGGCTCGCGTGCGGCGTTCTCGATGATCGTCTGGCCCTTCGCGAGCACGGCCGTGGTCAGGACCGTCTCGGTCGCGCCGACGCTGGGAAACTCGAGCACCACCCGCGCACCGCACAGCGCGTTGCAGCGAGCCTCCACGAAACCGTGGACCACCTCGAGCTCGGCACCCATCGCCTCGAGCGCGGCGAAGTGCATGTCGAGCTTGCGCGCGCCGATGTTGTCGCCGCCGGGCATGGCCACGCGGGCGTGACCAATTCGCGCGAGCAACGGACCGAGCACGTTGATCGACGCGCGCATGCGGCTGACGAGCTCGTAGGGCGCTTCTGGCTCGAGCTCATCGCCGACGTCTATCTGGACGACTCCGGGCTCGGCCCACTCTGCTGCAGCTCCGATCCCGCGCAGCAGCTCCATCATCACGTCGAGATCGACGACCGGGGTGACGTTGTGCAACCGAGTGGTGCCCGTCGCGAGCAGCGCGGCCGCCATCTGCTTGAGCCCCGCGTTCTTGGTCATGCCGGCCACGCGCACGGTGCCCGACAGCGGATTCCCGCCGCGCACGACGAACCGGGCCATCAATCCCGCTCTCGGCCCTGTGGGCCGGGCCGCTCCACTCCACCTGGGCGACCGGTTTTCGGCCGCACGATACGTGCGGCGCGGGCGCTCACCTTTGGCATCAGGTTCCCCGATAGACCGGCGGGCGTTGCTCGACGAAGGCGGCGATCGCCTCCTTCATGTCGTCGGAGCGCAGACAGTCGGCCTGAGCCTCGGCTTCGATCACCATCCCATCGCGAACCGTTGCGCCCGACATTGCCGTGGCGATGGCGCGCTTGACGCCGCGCACGGCGATCGGCGGCTGGGCTGCGATCGTCTCGGCCAGCTCGAGGGCGGCGTCGTCGAGCTCCTCGTCGGAGACGACCCGATCGGCCAACCCGATCCGTTCCGCGTCGTCGGCGTCGATCCGAGCGCGCGTGAGGATGAGCTCCTTGGCGCGACCCGGTCCGACGATCCGTGGCAGACGCTGCGTTCCGCCGAGGTCGGGGAGGATGCCGTACTGCAGCTCGAGCAGTCCCACCAGCGTGCCCCGTGCCAGCAGTCGGATGTCACACGCGAGCGCGAGCTGCAACCCGGCACCGAGCGCATATCCGCGCACGGCTGCGATCGTCGCGAACGGCGCTTCTTCGAGCCACGTGTACGACTCCTGTGCGCGAAGGATCCCTGCGACGACGGAGTCGTCGTGCGTCGCGTCGGCACCAGCCGCGAGCTGATCGCCCGCGGCACCGTCGGCGAACACACTCGTGTCGATCCCGCTCGAGAAGGCGCGACCCTCGCCGATGACGATCAGCGCTCGGAGCTCGCCAGGCTCCGCGAGCAATCGAGTCCCGAGATCGCGGAGCTCTCCCCACATCGCGATCGTGAACGAGTTGAGCTTCTCGGGTCGGTTCAGCACGAGCCGACCGACATGGCCGTCGGGCTCGAAGCGCAGCGTGTCGTAACTGGGGATCGCCGGCATGAGGCCCGAGGCTACCGACCGCGCCGCGGGTTTCTCTAGATCGGCGTCGTGAGCCGTTGCCGCTCGATGCGGGCGACCTCTACCGGCTGCACGAAGCCCGGCACTTCGAGCGCGCCCACCGGTACGACGTCGGCTCCCGGCGGCACGGCTGCGGCGAGGCGCATCGTGGCCAGTGTCTCGTTCGGGGCCGCGGCGGAGCAGAGGCGGGCCGCGAGGTTGACCGAGCTGCCGACATAATCGTCCCCCTCGAGGAGGATGACCGCGCCGGCAGCCAGACCAGCGCGCAGGGGCAGCACCGCGTCAGACCCGTCGTCACGCGACATCAGCGAAAGCACCGAGGCCACGAGGCGGTCGTCATCGGTGCTCACCAGCATCACGCCGTCACCGAGCCACTTGTCGACGCGCACCGCGTGGTCGGAAGCGATCTCCCGTACGTCGGCCCGAAAGCGCGTCAGGACGTCGACAGCCTGCTCATCGCCGTGGGCGTCAGTGAACCGCGTGAAGCCGCAGAGATCGATGAAAGCAAACGCCCGTTCAACCCGCACCAGTCCAGTCTCGCGGGTGAGCGACCCCCATCTCGAACACTTGGCGACTCTTCGCCAGAAGTTCACGTGACCAGCGGCTTCACCCAGGCAACCGATGTCTTGGCGACCTCCTGGAGCACGTCTTCGATGGTTCGGCCGCTCGCCTTCAGGGGCCGAAACCCGTGATCAGCCGTCTCGAGCCAGCGAAAGGTCACAGGGCCAGGGATCTTCTTCGCCGACTTCGTGAGCTCGGCTTGCGGCGCGAGCGCGTCCCGAGTCCCGCTCACGAAGAGCACAGGGACGTTGATGTGACCGAAGTGATCGTCGCGTCGCCGCTCGGGCTTTCCGGCCGGGTGCAGCGGGTAGCCCAGGAGGAGCAGCCCAAGCGCGGGCACCGGGTCGACCTTGCCTGCGGTGACCATCGAGCAGAACCGACCACCCATTGAACGTCCCCCGAGGACGAGCCGATCGGGCGGGAGACCGCTGAGTCGACTGAGCTCGTCCACCGCGTCCCGGGTCGCCGACTCGAGCACGGGCGGGCGATCGGGTGCTCGGCGACCGGCCGCGCGGTACGGGTACTCGAAGCGCAACGACGGGATGCCGGCGGCCTCGAGCACATCTGCCACGGCAACGAGCGGTCGCGCGTCCATTCCGGCGCCCGCGCCGTGGGCCAGCAACACCGCTCGATCAGCGCCGGTCTTCGGTCCTTGATACGCAGCACTCACGACTCGAGGACCCACCTTCGGAGGAAGGCTTCGGAGCGCGTGAGCGCGTCGGCCACGGTCTCCGGGCGCACGAAGCCGTGGCCCTCTCCCTCGTAGACCTGGTGCTCGATCGTGCCCCCGGCGGCGCGCACCGCGTCGACCAGCACTCTGGCCTGCTCGGGCGGGACGACGTTGTCGTCGGCGCCCTGGAGCAAGAGGATCGGCGCGCCGATCTCGGCTGCGTGTGCCACAGGCGACCGGTCACGATAACGATCCGCGAACCCGCTCTGCTCGCCGACGATGCGGTCGAGATAGCGCGATTCGAAGCGATGCGTGCTCTCGGCCAGCGCGCGCAAGTCGGTTACGCCGTACAGGCTCACACCGGCACGCACGAGCTTGGCGAAGCGCGCACAGAGCAGCAGCACGGTGAGTCCGCCCGCGCTGCCACCGATCGCCGCGACACGAGTGGGATCGCACCATCCCTGCGTGCGCGCCGCACGGATGCCCGCGGCGGTGTCGTCGACGTCCATGAGACCCCAGCTCTCCGCCATCGCTTGTGCGTAGTCGCGGCCGTACCCGGTCGAGCCTCGGTGGTTCGGCGCGAGCACTGCCCAGCCTCGCGAGACGAAGAACTGGACGCGCGCGCTCCATGCGGCGGTCGCTTGACCGGTCGGCCCGCCGTGGACGTCGACAAGCAGCGGCGGCTTCGGCGTCGCGAGAGGCCGGTACAGCAGGCCGTGGATCGCCGAACCGTCGTCGGACTCCCACGTCACCGGCTCGGGCTCGACCAGCCCCGCCGCCTCGAAGCCCCCGACCGGCCCGCGAGCGACCTCGCGCCGGCCGTCGCCTTCAGGTGCGAGCACGCTCACCACGGCCGGGGTTCGCGCGCCCGAGCGGATGCACACGACGCCCGCTGCGCCCCAGTCGAGCCCGTGGTGCCATCCCTTGGATCTCGGCACGGCCGCGCCGCCACCCCGCGGGACGACCACGAGACGACCGAATCCGTCTTCGTTGCGGTTCAGGGCGAGCGCGCTCGCGTCTGGCGCCCACGCGAACGACCGCTGGCCTGGGCCCCATGCGGGCTCGGCCTGCTCGCATCCCTCGGGCAGCACCGGCGCCGCGTCGGTCCCGTCGATGCACGCCGTCCACACGTTCCACCAGCCAGAGCGATCGGAGACGAAGCCGAGCGCGGACGCGTCGGGGGCGAAGCGCGGCTGACCCACCGACTCGTTGTCGCCTCCCGCCACCACGACGCGGTCGGCGCCATCACGTCGCGCGACGACGATGCGCGACGCGTCCCATGACATCCCAGTGAGGTCCCATTCGTGCCAGGCCAACACGCTGCCGTCGGGCGCCCACGAGGGGTCCCATGCGTAGTCGGCTCCGTGTGACGCTCGCGCCGGCCAGGCCGACCCGTCGCTCGGCACGACCGCGATGTCGCAGGCGTCGTCACGCTCGAGCACGAACGCGATCCAACCCCCGGCGGGCGTGGCCGCTGGTGCCGCGGCACGGCCGTCGCGGCTCAGCACGCGGACGGGCCCGCCCTCGGCCGGCACGAGCACCAAGCGTCGGTCGGCAGCCACGACTGCGAGCTGATCGGACCCGGCCCAGCAGTACGCACCCCCGCCGTAGGCGCCGACCGGCGACACCCCGAGGTCAGCGGTGACCACCTGCGGTGGCCCCACGGCATCGGAAGGCGCGACCACGAGGTCGGCGCGGCCTCCGAACGCCTCGACCCACGCGAGGCACCGGCCATCGGGCGACCACCGGGGCTCGGCCACGACCCGGGACCGCGCGACCATCTCGGCGCTGATCGGGAAGCCCACGGCGCCCGAGGCTACCGAGGAGCGCCGCAGGTACCCTGCGGCGCCGGGAGCCGGGGCCCAGCGGCCCGGCGCGAAGCGCCAAGAGCGGGGAGCAACTAGGCGCAGAACCCCCAAAACGGCCTGGGGAAAGGGATCCTGGGCCACACAGTA
>JBBECS010000004.1 GCA_040881685.1 Acidimicrobiia bacterium
CTAGGCGCAGAACCCCCAAAACGGCCTGGGGAAAGGGATCCTGGGCCACACAGTAAGATTCCGACCCCCATGTCTGCGCCGGAAGCCCCCCTTCGCATCGCATACCTCGTGTACCGCGGGAACCCCCATTGCGGCGGTCAGGGCGTCTACACGCGGTATCTCGCACGGGAGCTGACCGAGCTCGGCCACCAGATCACCGTCTTCTCCGGGCCGCCGTACCCCGACCTCGTCCACCCCGGGCAGCTGGAGGAGGTGCGGAGTCTCGACCTATACCGCCCGGAGAACCCGTTCCGGATCCCGTGGCCGTGGGAGTTCCGCAGCTCGATCGACCTCCGCGAGTTCGCCATCATGTGCGCCGCGGGGTTCCCCGAGCCGTACGCGTTCAGCATGCGGGTGCGGCGCCTCCTCCGCGGCCGTCGGGCCGACTTCGACCTCGTCCACGACAACCAATGCTTCGGCCGGGGTCTGGTGGCGATGATGGAGCGCGACGGCTGGCCGGTGCTGTCCACCCTGCATCACCCGATCACCGTCGACCGCGACCTCGACCTCGCCCACGCCACGAACGCCTCCCGCCGGTGGACGCTCCGGCGCTGGTACGGGTTCCTCGACATGCAGATCGAGGTGGCGCGCCGCATCCCGCGCCACGTGACGGTCTCCGAGTCGTCCCGCCGTGACATCGCCGCGCAGATGGGCGTGCCGATCGAGCGGCTCCACGTGGTGCCCGTCGGGGTCGACCCGTCGGTGTTCGGCCCGCGACCCCACATCGCCAAGGTCCCGGGGCGCCTCATGACCACCGCGAGCGCGGACGTCCCGATGAAGGGCCTGGCACCACTGCTCGAGGCGCTGGCCAAGGTGCGGACCGAGGTCCCCGAGGCGCACCTCATCGTCATCGGCAAGCCGAAGGCGAAGAGCCGCATCCCGGCCCTGATCGACCGGCTCGGCGTGTCCGATGCCGTGGAGTTCGTGAGCGGCGTGACGACCGAGCGCATCGTGGAGCTGTACGCCGAGGCCGAGGTGGCGTGCGTCCCCTCGCTGTACGAAGGGTTCTCGCTGCCGGCGGTCGAGGCCATGGCGTGCGCGGTCCCGGTCGTGGGCACGACCGGTGGCGCGGTGCCCGAAGTGATCGGGAACGACGGCGAGACCGGCTTGCTCGTCCCCCCGGGAGACCCGGATGCGCTCGCCACTGCCATCCGGCGCGCACTCGGCGACGCCGAGCTGCGCGCCCGCATCGGCCGGGCCGGCCAAGCGCGAGCGTTGGCGCAGTTCACGTGGCGTCAGACGGCGCTCGGCACCGTCGAGCAGTACCGCGCCCTCCTCGACGACGCGAGCGCAGCGGAGCCCTGGCCGGACGGCCGGGAGGGCGGAGCGGAGCGACCCAT
>JBBECS010000005.1 GCA_040881685.1 Acidimicrobiia bacterium
CTCCATCCACCGCTCGCGCCGCCGCCGTACGGAGGCGGTCGTCGTGTGTCCGTGGTCGGAGAGGGTTCGCCCGGACCGCCGATCCGCCGGGTCCACCCGCCCTCGAGCTGGCACAGCTCCCCGTGCGATCGCTGGGCTCCGGTCCGGTCCGAGGCACGTCGGCGCGAACAGCACCCTCGTCTCCACCTCGCGCGTCGGTCCGTCCACCTGATCGACCTCGCGACCCGATCCCGCTCGGCGCTGCGGGCTCGGCGTTCCGCTCCGCGCCGTCAGCACCCGCAACTGCTCGCCCCGGTCCCGGGGCACCGCAAGTGCCCGCGCCGCGGGCCCGCAGCCACCTAGCGTCAGGGAGGTCCCGGTTGACAGGCAACGCCGTCGATCAGCGACTCAGCTTCGCAAAGATCCGTGAGGCGCTTCCCCTCGAGGAGCTCGACCTCGTCGCCATCCAGAGCGGCTCGTTCGATTGGCTCATCAAGGAGGGGCTCGGGGAGATCTTCGACGAGATCTCACCGATCGAGGACAGCCAGGGCAAGATGGCCCTCAGCTTCCTCAACCACCGCTTCGAGGATCCCAAGTACTCCGTCGAGGAGTGCAAGGAGAAGGACTACACCTACGCCGCGCCCCTGTTCGTGACCGCCGAGTTCCTGAACAAGGAGGACGGCACGATCAAGTCCCAGACGGTCTTCATGGGTGACTTCCCCGTGATGAGCGACAAGGGGACCTTCGTGGTCAACGGGACCGAGCGCGTCGTGGTCTCCCAGCTGGTGCGTTCGCCGGGCGTCTACTTCGACAGGTCCATCGACAAGACCACCGGCCGTGACGTGTTCGGCTGCAAGGTCATCCCCGGCCGCGGTGCGTGGCTCGAGTTCGAGGTGGACAAGCGCGACCTGGTCGCCGTCCGCGTCGACCGCAAGCGCAAGCAGCCGATCAGCGTCTTCTACCGCGCGCTCAAGGCGTTCGTCTGGAACGACGCCGAACGGCACTACGAACTCGCCCCCTCCGAGGTGCTGACCGCCGAGGTCCCCGACGAGGAGATCCTCGACTTCTTCGGGGGCGCGGAGTCGATCGCGCTCACCCTCGAGAAGGACAACACCGGCCGTACCCCGGGCCAGGCGCTCGAGGAGATCTACCGCAAGCTCCGTCCGGGCGAGCCGCCGAACGCCGAGCAGGCGGGGCAGCTGCTGCTCGGGATGTTCTTCGCGAACAAGAAGTACGACCTCGCCAAGGTCGGTCGCTACAAGATCTCCGGGCTCGAGGACGACGGCTCCGGCCACGTCAAGCACGGCAAGCTGACCGACGAGTTCGACGTGCTCGGCTTCGGCCGCCGCGAGGACTTCACGCTCACCGCCGAGGACTGCCTCGCCACGATGAGCTACCTGGTCAAGCTGCACGCCGGCACCGACGGGTACGACACCGACGACATCGACCACTTCGGTAACCGTCGGCTGCGCTCGGTCGGCGAGCTCATCCAGAACCAGGTCCGTATCGGCCTGTCGCGGATGGAGCGGGTGGTCCGCGAGCGGATGACCACCCAGGACCTCGAGGCGATCACGCCTCAGACCCTGATCAACATCCGTCCCGTGGTGTCCGCCATCCGCGAGTTCTTCGGGACCTCGCAGCTGTCGCAGTTCATGGACCAGACCAACACCCTGTCGGGCCTGACCCACAAGCGCCGCCTGTCGGCGCTCGGTCCCGGTGGTCTGTCCCGTGAGCGGGCCGGCTTCGAGGTCCGTGACGTCCACCCCTCGCACTACGGCCGCATGTGCCCGATCGAGACCCCGGAGGGCCCGAACATCGGCCTGATCGGGTCGCTCGCGTCGTACGCGCGCATCAACGCCTACGGCTTCATCGAGACGCCGTACCGGACCGTCACCGACGGTGTGGTCAGCGACGACGCGGAGTACCTGACCGCCGACGAGGAGGACCGCTACGTCGTCGCGCAGGCCAACGCGCCGCTCGACGACGACGGTCACTACGTCAACGACCTCGTGCTCGTGCGGGCCAAGGGCGGCGAGGTCCGTGAGGTTGCGCCGGAGCAGGTCGACTACATGGACGTCTCGCCGCGGCAGGCGGTGTCCATCTCCGCGGCGCTGATCCCCTTCCTCGAGCACGACGACGCCAACCGTGCGCTGATGGGCGCCAACATGCAGCGCCAGGCGGTCCCGCTGCTGCGGGCCGAGGCGCCGTACGTCGGCACCGGTATCGAGGGCAAGGTCGCCCGCGACGCCGGTGACGTGGTCATCGCCTCGCGCGCCGGGGTCCTCGTCGAGGTCGCCAGCGACCACCTGGTCCTGCGCACCGACGAGGACGAGATCGACCGCTACTACCTGACCAAGTTCAAGCGCTCCAACCAGGGCAGCTGCATCAACCAGCGTCCCGTGGTGACCGAGGGTCAGCGGGTCGAAGCGGGTCAGGTCCTCGCCGACGGGCCGTCGACCTACGAGGGTGAGCTCGCCCTCGGGCGCAACCTGCTCGTCGCCTTCATGTCCTGGGAGGGCTACAACTTCGAGGACGCGATCATCCTCTCCGAGCGGCTCGTCCGCGAGGACGTGCTGACCTCGATCCACATCGAACAGCTCGAGGTCGACGCACGCGAGACCAAGCTCGGTCCCGAGGAGATCACCCGCGACATCCCGAACGTCTCCGAGGAGGTGCTCGCCAACCTCGACGAGGAGGGCATCATCCGGATCGGGGCCGAGGTCCAGCCGGGAGACATCCTGGTGGGCAAGGTCACGCCGAAGGGTGAGACCGAGCTGACCCCCGAGGAGCGGCTGCTCCGCGCGATCTTCGGTGAGAAGGCTCGCGAGGTCCGCGACACCTCCCTGAAGGTGCCCCACGGTGACCGCGGCATCGTCATCGGCGTCCAGCGCTTCTCGCGCGCGGACGGCGACGACCTGCAGCCGGGCGTCAACGACATGGTGCGCATCTTCATCGCCAAGAAGTCGAAGATCTCCGAGGGTGACAAGCTCGCCGGTCGCCACGGCAACAAGGGCGTCATCTCCAAGATCCTCCCGCTCGAGGACATGCCGTTCCTCGAGGACGGGACCCCGGTCGACATCGTGCTGAACCCCCTCGGTGTGCCGTCCCGCATGAACGTCGGGCAGGTCCTCGAGACCCACCTCGGCTGGGCGGCCAACAACGGCTGGCACTTCGACGAGAAGCCCGAGTGGTTCGACCGCGTGGGCTGGGGCGACGAGATGCTGTCGGTCCCGGGTCCGGTCAACTTCGCCACCCCGGTCTTCGACGGGTGCCGCGAGGAGGAGCTCATCCAGCTGCTCCAGGCCGGCAACCCCTCCGAGTCGGGCGTGCGCCTGGTCGGCGAGGACGGCAAGGCGACGGTGTACGAGGGCCGGACCGGCGAGCCCGTCGAGGCGTCGGTCACGGTGGGCTACATGTACATCTTGAAGCTCCACCACCTGGTCGACGACAAGATCCACGCCCGCTCGACCGGCCCGTACTCGATGATCACCCAGCAGCCCCTCGGCGGGAAGGCCCAGTTCGGTGGGCAGCGCTTCGGCGAGATGGAGGTGTGGGCCCTCGAGGCCTACGGCGCCTCCTACGCCCTGCAGGAGCTGCTGACGATCAAGTCCGACGACACCATCGGCCGCGTCAAGGTCTACGAGGCGATCGTCAAGGGCGACAACATCCCCGAGCCCGGCATCCCGGAATCCTTCCGGGTCCTGGTCAAGGAGATGCAGGCCCTCAGCCTCAACGTCGAGGTCCTCAACGCCGCCGGCGACGAGATCGAGCTGCGCGACTCCGAGGATGACGCGTTCCGCGCCGCGGAGGCGCTCGGCATCGACCTCTCCCGACCGGAGCGTCCGACGGCCGAGGCCTGATGCGCTACCCCCGCTGCTGGTCGCCGCGGTCCGTCCTCGCTTCTCGAGAACCACAGAGTCGCTACGGACCGACCCCGGCGCCCAGCAGCTACCCCGCCCCTCAGGCGGTGTGACCATCAGACCCCGCGGACCTCTTAGGTCCGCACCTCGTCCCCCGCAGTTGGGGGGTGGGGGAGATGAAGTAGGGAGGGCGTCCGTGTTGGACGTGAACCACTTCGACAGCCTGCGCATCACGCTCGCGGAGGCTCACCAGATCCGCATGTGGTCCAACGGCGAGGTCAAGAAGCCGGAGACCATCAACTACCGCACGCTCAAGCCCGAGAAGGATGGGCTGTTCTGCGAGAAGATCTTCGGTCCCACGCGGGACTGGGAGTGCTACTGCGGCAAGTACAAGCGCGTGCGCTTCAAGGGGATCATCTGCGAGCGCTGTGGCGTCGAGGTCACCCGCGCCAAGGTGCGCCGCGAGCGGATGGGTCACATCGAGCTCGCCGCTCCCGTGACCCACATCTGGTACCTCAAGGGTGTGCCGTCGCGTCTCGGCTACCTGCTCGACATGTCCCCGAAGGACCTCGAGAAGGTCATCTACTTCGCGGCGTACGTGGTCACCTCCGTCGACGCCGACAAGCGCCACGACGCGCTGCCGGAGCTCGAGGAGGAGCTGCGCCTCGAGAAGCAGGAGATCGACAAGCAGCTCGAGTACGACCGCACCGAGCTGCTCCAGCAGCTCGAGGCGACGCTCGCCGAGCTCGAGGCCGAGGGCGCCAAGCCCGACGTCGTCAAGAAGGAACGCAAGGAGATCGAGAAGCAGCTCAAGAGCGTCTCGGTCCGCGCCAACAACGAACTCGAGCACCTCGGCAAGGTCCTCGACACCTTCAAGAAGCTCTCGGTCAAGCAGCTGATCACCGAGGAGCTGGTCTACCGCGACATGCGTGACCGCTTCGGCGACTACTTCACCGGAGGCATGGGCGCCGAAGCGATCCGTGACCTGCTCGAGTCGATCGACCTCGACGCCGAGAACGCCGAGCTGCGCCTGACCATCGCCGAGGGCAAGGGCCAGAAGAAGCAGCGCGCGACCAAGCGGTTGAAGGTCGTCGACGCTCTGCGGAGGACCGGCAACAACCCGGCCGCCATGGTGCTCGAGGCCATCCCGGTCATCCCGCCGGACCTGCGTCCGATGGTGCAGCTCGACGGTGGCCGCTTCGCGACCTCCGACCTCAACGACCTCTACCGCCGCGTCATCAACCGCAACAACCGGCTGAAGCGCCTGCTCGACCTCGGCGCCCCCGAGATCATCGTCAACAACGAGAAGCGGATGCTCCAGGAGGCCGTCGACGCGCTGTTCGACAACGGCCGCCGCGGACGTCCGGTGACCGGGCCGGGCAACCGCCCGCTCAAGTCGCTCTCGGACATGCTCAAGGGCAAGCAGGGCCGGTTCCGCCAGAACCTGCTCGGCAAGCGCGTCGACTACTCGGGGCGTTCCGTCATCGTGGTCGGCCCGCAGCTGCGCATGCACCAGTGCGGCCTGCCCAAGCAGATGGCGCTCGAGCTGTTCAAGCCGTTCGTCATGAAGCGGCTCGTCGACCTCAACTACGCGCAGAACATCAAGAGCGCGAAGCGGATGGTCGAGCGCTCGCGTGCCCAGGTCTGGGACGTGCTCGAGGAGGTCATCGCCGACCACCCGGTGATGCTCAACCGCGCACCGACCCTGCACCGCCTGGGCATCCAGGCGTTCATGCCGACGCTGGTCGAGGGCAAGGCCATCCAGCTGCACCCCCTCGTCTGCACCGCCTTCAACGCGGACTTCGACGGTGACCAGATGGCGGTGCACCTGCCGCTGTCCGCCGAGGCCCAGGCCGAGGCGCGCATCCTCATGCTCGCCCCGAACAACATCCTGTCGCCGGCGACCGGGCGTCCGATCGCCTCGCCGACCCAGGACATGGTGCTCGGCATCTACTGGCTGACCTACTCCGAGAGCGACACGGATGCGGACCGCGACCCGGCGGGTCTGCCGATGTTCGGCAACGTCGGCGAGATCGAGCGGTCCCTCGACGCACGCAGCCTGTCGATGCAGGACCCGATCGTGCTGCGCCTGCGCGGCAAGCAGCTCGCGGCCCACGACCGTCCGGCGGCCTACCGCGACGACGAGGAAGCGTGGGAGGCTGCACGTGCCGATCGCACGCCGGTGCGCATCATCACGACGGCTGGGCGCGCCATCTTCAACGAGGTGCTCCCCGAGGACTACGCCTTCGAGAACCACGTCGTGACCAAGAAGGGCGCCGGCGACATCGTCAACAAGTGCTCCGACGTCTTCCCGCGCTGGCAGGTCGTCGAGGTCCTCGACGCGATGAAGGACCTCGGGTACAGCTACGCCACCAAGGCCGGGGTCACGATCGCGATCTCCGACGTCGAGACCCCGGCGAACAAGACCGAGGTGATCTCGGCGTCCGAGGAACGCGCTGCCAAGATCGAGAAGCAGTTCGCGCGCGGTGTCATCACCGACTCCGAGCGGCGCCAGGAGCTGATCGAGATCTGGACCGAGGCGACCAACAAGGTCGCGGACGCGATGGAGAGCGCCTTCGCGCCGACCAACCCGTTCTTCATGATGGCCAACTCGGGTGCTCGCGGGAACATGACCCAGCTGCGGCAGATCGCTGCCATGCGTGGGCTCGTTGCCAACCCGAAGGGTGAGATCATCCCGCGACCGATCAAGTCGAACTACCGCGAAGGTCTGTCGGTCCTCGAGTACTTCATCGCCACCCACGGCGCCCGCAAGGGTCTGGCCGACACGGCCCTGCGTACCGCCGACTCGGGGTACCTCACCCGTCGTCTGGTGGACGTCTCGCAGGACCTGATCATCCGCGAGGACGACTGCGGGACCACCCGCGGTCTGACCTCCGTGGTCGGTGAGCACGACTCGCAGACCCTCTACGGCCGGGTCGTGGCGCAGGATGTCACCTACCCGGGTTCGGACGAGGTGCTCCTGGCCGCCGGCAGCCCCATCGCCGACGTCGAGGTCCGGCGTCTGCGGAACGCCCTGATCAAGGGCCTGCACCCCGACACCCTCGAGCCGCTCGACACCGCCCCGTCCGACGCCGACCGTGAGGTCGTCATCCGTTCGGTGCTGGCCTGCGACACCGAGATCGGTGTCTGCCGCGCCTGCTACGGCGAGATGCTCGCCAACGGCGCGATGGTCGACATGGGCGAGGCGGTCGGCATCATCGCCGCCCAGTCCATCGGTGAGCCGGGCACCCAGCTGACGATGCGCACCTTCCACACCGGTGGTGTGGCATCGGCCGACGACATCACCCAGGGTCTGCCCCGTATCGTCGAGCTGTTCGAGGCCCGGATCCCCAAGGGCAAGGCCGAGATCGCTCGCATCTCGGGGCGCGTCTCGATCGAGGAGACCGACCAGGGTCGGGTCCTGACCATCGCTGGCGCCCGCGACCAGGTGGACGAGCACGAGCTGCCCCGTGGCGCGCGCCTGTACCGCTCGGACGACGGGTCCATCGAGGTGGGCGACGGTGTCGACGTCGAGGTGGGCCAGCAGCTCACCCTCGGTGCGATCGACCCGCACGAGCTGCTCGAGGTGCTCGGCGTGCGCGCTGCCCAGCTGCACCTGGTCCACGAGGTGCAGGAGGTCTACCGCTCGCAGGGTGTGCCGATCCACGACAAGCACGTCGAGCTCATCGTCCGGCAGATGTTCCGCCGGGTGAACGTGGTCGACGCTGGTGACGCGACATTCCTGCCCGGTGACAACATCGATCGGGTCAAGTTCAAGAAGGAGAACGACCGGCTCCTGGCCGAGGGCGGGCAGCCCGCGGCCGGCCGGCAGATGCTGATGGGCATCACCAAGGCGTCCCTGGCGACCGACTCGTGGCTGTCGGCGGCCTCCTTCCAGGAGACCACCCGCGTGCTCACCGAGGCGGCGCTCGAGTCGGCCCGCGACCCGCTGGTCGGCCTCAAGGAGAACGTCATCATCGGCAAGCTGATCCCCGCCGGGACCGGGTTGGCCGAGTACGCCCGGATCCAGGTCGGTCACACCGAGCTGCCCGAGCAGGCGCTGCCGGCGGACATCGCCGAGTTCCTGGCGTCGACCGAGTCCTACGAGGGCGACGGGTCCTGGGGCTTCGACGGCGGCTGGGGGT
>JBBECS010000006.1 GCA_040881685.1 Acidimicrobiia bacterium
GCGACCGCGCTCCTCCTGCTCGCGGTGCGCGAGGGCCTCACGTCGCTCGTTGCGCCACTCGCGGCGCTGGGTCCTGCGTTCACGGTCGCCTGGGCGTGGATCGTGCTGAAGGAGCCGATCGCCCGTCTCCAGATCGCGGGCCTTGGTCTCGGTCTCGTCGGCTTGGCGCTCATCGCCGCCGGATAGAGAGACACACACCATGCCGACGAATCCGCACAGGGTGTTTCAGAGGCGCCCGGGACGCCGGAACTCCTCGGGCACCCATGCCGGGGACCGCTTCTCGACGAACGCGGCCATGCCCTCGGCGACTTCGGCACCGCGCACCGACTCGTCGAAGCTGATGTGGTCGATCGCGCCATAGCGCGCGTTCAACATGCGCTTCACGGCACGGCGTGCCGCCGGCGCAGTTTGGAGGATGTCGCCGACGGCTCGCTCAGTCTCTTCGGCGAGTTGGGCGTGAGGCACGACGCGCGCGACGAGCCCGTGACGCTCGGCTTCTTCGGCCGACAGCCTCCGCCCCGTGAACAACAAGTCGCGCGCCAGGGCCATCCCGAGGTGCTCGGGGAGGATGGCGGCGTTGTAGGCGTCGGCGACGCCGCGGTGAAGCTCGGGCGCGCCGAACGTCGCGCGGTCACTCGCGACGGCGAGGTCACACATGAGGGCGATGATGAGCCCGCCACCCATGCAGAGCCCGTTCACCGAGGCGATGACCGGCTTCGGGCTGTTGCGGACCGCGTCGAAGGGCAAAACGCCCGAACCGAGCAGAGCCGCGTAGTCGACGTCACCCTCACCGTGCTCACCGCCGAGCTCCCCACCGGGAGCGAACACGTCACCAGTGCCGGTGATCACGAGAGCGTGCAGGCTGCTGGTGTTCGTGACGCGGTCGACCGCGCGCCGGATGCCGAAGTACATGTTGGCGGTGAGTGCATTGCGCCGTTGCGGACGGTCGATCGTGACCCACGCGACCGGACCGCGCTGCTCGAAGTGGAGGTACGGCGTGCCGAGGTCGACGGTCATTCCGGCCGCTCGCGGATCTTGGCGAAGTCGAAGCTCGTCACGTGCTCGCTCCGGACGATGACCGTGCCGTCATCACGCGGCTGGGCGCGTCCGTGCACTGACACACCGCGGATCTCGTAGTAGCTGGAACACGACTCCGCGGCGCAGCACACCCGGTCGTCGGCACCGATCGCGGCGAGCGCGGGAGAGCTCGCGTCGAGCGTCAGCAGCAGTGCGCGGTCTTCGTATCGGCAGCGCGCGATCGCGACCTCGGGCGCGCCGTCGGGATCGAGCGTCGCCAGCGCAACGTGCCGGCGCGTGCGGAGGAACTCGTCCACCTCACCCGGCGCCATGGTGATCGGCTCGCGCGGCGACATCAGGCCAGGAAACCGACGCGGGTCGGCTCCACCCGGAACATGATCCGCTTGGCCGTGCCCACCCGGTCCGCGACCTTTCGCACGATGCCGCTCGAGACGCCGGCCGGGTTCACCGCCGGTCTCGTGTCGCCACCTGGGAGCGGCGTGCCCGGTGCCATGAGCTCCGCGGTGCCGTGCACGACGACCGCGGGTGGCACGAGGTCGTCGTCACCACCGAGGACGAGACAGCACACCCTCGGGTCGCGCTCGATGTTCCGGGTCTTGGCGCTCTTGCGGTAGGTGTTGAACCAGAGGGCGCCCTCGCGCCACAGCGCGAGCATCGGGTGCACGGTGGGGGATCCATCGTCGCGCAAGGTCACGAGCATCGTGCGCGTGTGGGTGGCGAGAAACTCGTCGATCTCCTGCGACACGCTCACCGGCGCGGTCCGCCGAAGCGTGCGCGGACGTGGTCGACCGTCGCGATCCGACGACCGAGCGATCGAGCGAGCTCGGCGATCTGTTGCACGCGCTCGAGGTTGCTCGGCGGGTAGTCAGGATCGGTGGGATTGTCACCGACGCCGACGCGAACGTGCCCGCCGTGGGTGATGCACCAGGTGAGGCACGTCATCGCGTCGGCGTAGTTCACGCCGTAGGGAAGGAACAGCCACTCGCAATCGAGATCGTCGGGGAGCATGTCGACGTACGCCTGGAGGAACCGCGGCTCGGGCGGAAACCCGAATGGGCGCTCCTCGCTCATGAAGAACTTCAGGAGCATCGGCCTGACGTAGTGACCCATGCGCCACGCGGCAATCGCGCTCCGAACGCCTCCCGGCTCGAAGACGTCGTGTGACACCCACAGGTCGTACTCGCGGCACACGTCCAGCTGGTACAGCAGTGACGCGTGGGACTGGAGCAGCACGTACTCGCCACCCACGAACGTCTTGGCGCTCCAATCAGGGGCCGAGATGTTCGCCGACCCGGAGATCACCGGGCCGATCTCGAGGGGTGCGGTCTCGAACTCGGCCAGCGAGACCACGTGCCGATACGTCTCTTCCAGCCCGGCGGGGACATACGTGGGGTAGCAGAGGGCGTCGGTTCGCTCGCGCACGGCCGCAAAGATCTCGCGGTAGAGGTCGCCGTCGTTGTAGCGGGTGCGGCCGGTCTCCGGGTCGCGCGCGTGAAGGTGGAACACCGAGGCGCCCGCCTCGACGCACGCGGCGATGTCCTCACCGATCTCCGCGGGGGTGATGGGGACGTGCGGATTCTGCTCCCGGGTCACGTCCTCGTTGACCCCGACCGCGATGATCAGCTCGTCCACGACGGTCGTTCTAGCCGAAGGCTCACATCGGATTCACACGAACTGCTCGTACGCTGGTCGGATGCGGGTGTTGGTGGTCGAGGACGAGATGCGCATGGCCGAGCTTCTTGAACAGGGGCTGCGCGAGGAGGGCCATGCAGTGGATGTGGCCCGCGACGGCACCGACGCGCTCTGGCTGGGAACCGAAAACGAATACGACGCCATCGTCCTGGACGTGATGTTGCCAGGGATGGACGGGTTCGAGGTCTGTCGCAACCTGCGCGAAGCGGGGAGGTGGTCGCCCGTGATCATGCTCACGGCCCGCGACGCGGTCGACGATCGCGTTCGTGGGCTCGACGCGGGGGCCGACGACTACCTCATGAAGCCCTTCAGTTTTGCGGAGCTCGCGGCGCGCGTGCGCTCATTGGTGCGGCGCCCGAGCGGTGCGCGACCGGTCGTGGTTGAGGTCGGCGACCTCCGGCTCGACCCCGCGACGCACCGATCATGGCGCGGGGACGCCGAGATCGCGCTCTCGCCCAAGGAGATGGCGCTGCTCGAGCTGTTGATGCGCCGGCCGGGTGAGGTGGTCACCCGGACCGCGATCCTGGAGCACGTCTGGGACTTCGCGTACGACGGCCTCTCCAACGTCGCCGACCAGTACATCGCCTACCTGCGTAAGAAGATTGACCGCCCGTTTGGTCGAGCCGACATCGAGACCGTGCGCGGCGCTGGATACCGGCTGCGGGCCCCGGACGCTTGACCCGTGCCGATCCGGATCCGGCTCGCGCTGGGCTTTGCCGTTGCCGCTCTCATCATCTTCGGCGTCAGCGGCGTGCTCTTCGAGCGGTCGTTTCGCAACGGGGTCGAGAAGTCGCTCGATCCGGGACTCCGCGCGCAGACCGACACGCTCGCGCGCGCCTTGCACGCTTC
Organism: Acidimicrobiia bacterium; assembly: GCA_040881685.1. NCBI lineage: Bacteria > Bacillati > Actinomycetota > Acidimicrobiia > Acidimicrobiia bacterium. Next base: position 3,580 of record JBBECS010000006.1, read on the forward strand.
AGGTGGCGCTGACGTCGGTCTCAACGAAGCCAGCACGACCGCGCTCGTGCGCACGCGCGAGCTCGTCGCCCAGGTTCTCGACGGGCAGGGCCGCCTCCTCGAGACCACTCGCGAAGCGGGAGCACGACGCATCGTGACCCGCGCCGAGGCGAGCCGCGCGACCGAGACGACGATCTTCGTGCAGGAGGGCATCGACCGCGAGCGGGAGCCGTTCCGACTCCTTGCTCGAGCAACCGACACGAGCGGCGGCACGCGCATCGTCGTTGTCGGGACCTCACTCGAAGCCACGAACGAGGCCGTCGATCGCGTCGATGACGCGCTGCTTTTCGGTGGTATCGCCGTCGTGATCGTCGCCGGCGCCGGGGCCTGGGTGCTCGCGGGCGCGGCGCTCCGACCGGTCGAGCGCATGCGCCGCCAAGCCGCTGCGATCTCCGAACGCGATCCTTCTCCCCAGCTTCCCGTTCCGGCGACGCGTGACGAGCTCGCCGCGCTGGGCTCGACGTTGAACGACTTGCTGGCACGGTTGCGCAGTGCGCTCGAACGGGAGCGACAGTTCGTTGCTGACGCCGGGCACGAGCTGCGGACGCCCCTGGCGATCCTGCGCACGGAGCTGGAGCTCGCGAGCCGTCGGCCCCGCTCACACGACGAGCTGATGGCAACCGTGATCGCGGCGCAGCGCGAGACCGAACGCATCGCACGCCTCACCGATGAGCTGCTGTTCCTGGCGTCCACCGACGACGCTCCCGCAGTGCCACGCTCCGGTGCGTCAATCTCGCCGATCCTCGAGGAGGCGGTCGCCTCGCTCGAGGCCGAAGCTGATGAACGGTCGGTGCGCGTCGAGCTCGATGCCGACCGATCGATCGAGGCATCGGTGGCGCCCGCGCTGTTGCGACGCGCCGTCGAGAACCTGCTCGAGAACGCGCTGCGCTACGCGCCGGAAGGGTCGACCGTGCTGACCCGCCTCCGTCATACGAACGGCCAGGTGGTCGTGGACGTGCTCGACGACGGCCCCGGGTTCCCTCAGGACTTCCTCGCGCACGCGTTCGAGCGCTTTCGCCGCGCTGACGATGCCCGCTCGCGGGGTTCCGGTGGTACCGGCCTGGGCCTCGCGATCGTGGCCGCGGTCGCCCGCGCGCACGGCGGGGAAGCTGTTGCGGCGAATCGGCCCGACGGCGGTGCGGCCGTGGGCATCCGCATTCCCGCGCCAGCCTGACTCACATCTTCGACTCACGGGGCACCAACCTTCGAAAGCGCATGGTGCGAGTGCGGCCCCAACTGGGGCGGACACCCCCAGCGACCGTTCGGTCAGGGCTCGATCTCGTCGACAAGCCCCCACGCCAGCGCGGTCAACGCGTCGATCGGGCGCTGCGAGAGGGCCAACCGCGCGGTGCGGTGACGACCGATCCGGCGCGGCAGGCTCACCGTCCCCCCAGCCCCGGGGATCAGGCCCATCCCCACTTCGGGGAGCGCGATCACCGTGTCGGCATGAGCGACGACTCGGCTCGCGAACGCCGGCAGCTCGATCCCGGACCCGAGACACGATCCGTGGATGCGCGCGGTCACACGGTCGGCCATCGCGGCGAGAGCGCGGCCGGCGTTACGCGCCAACCGGACGAGATGTGCGGTGGCTGGATCGGGACGCGTCCCGAACTCGTCCAAGTCGCCGCCACTACAGAAGGACGGCCCGTCGCCCGCGAGCACGACCTCGGCGATCGAAGGGTCGTTGGCGGCGATGGCCAACGCATCCAACAGCTCGTCGCGCATGCGCGCGTCGAACGCGTTGTGGACGTCGGGCCGTGAGAGCGTCACGAGAAGGCGCTCGCCGATCCGCTCGGTGCGAACGGCGGGTTGAGTGTCATCCGGTCGCGCACGAACAGGTGTTGCCGCGCGCCACGTCGCGAACTCGGGTCCACCCTGGAGTGCCGAGTAGACCGAGGACTCAGCCGCCAGGCCGTCACCCAGGGTCCGACCGAGAGACCCCCGCAGCAGGATCGCCAACGACGTCGCCGTATGGGGGTGCGAATGGACGGTCTCGAGCACGGCGTCCAACGCGGGTTCGCCGGGCTCGAGCACGACGTCACAGAGATCGCCGATCGCCGACTGCGAGCCGCCGACACCGACCACCACGCACGGGAGCGAGGCCATCGCGTCGCCGAGCGCGGTGGAATCGGGGATCGAATCGGTCGTTGCGAGCTCCACCACCACGGCGCCACCGAGCGGGTGACCGAGCGCGTCGGCGGCGTACGGCGAGCGGAGGGCGTCGAGGAACTCGGCCTCGTCCAAGGAGAGCGACTCTAGAAGCAGGCGACCGGGCTCAGCATGTAGGTTGCGCGTCCTTGGCCGCGAAGCGATCGAACAGCATCTCGGTCGATGTGACCGATCACGTGGCCACGGTCACGCTCGACCGCCCACCGGTGAACGCGGTCGATCGCCCGACATTCGACGAGATCCGAGACGCGTTCACGTCGTTCAACCAGAACCGAGACGTTCGGATTGCGATCTTCACTGCCGTCGGTGAACGCGCGTTCATGGCCGGGGTCGACCTGCGCGCCGTCGACGAGCCACTCGTGGATCCGCCACCTACCCGAATCACCGATCCCGGGAGTGCAGCGCGCGACGCCATGTGGTCGATCACCGATTGCGCCGTGCCTGTGATCGGTGCGATCAACGGTCCCGCGCTCGGCGCAGGGCTCGCGTTCGCGGCGTGCTGCGACCTGTTGATCGCTGCCGACAATGCCACCTTTGGGACGACGGAGATCAACGTGGGCCTCCTCGGGGCCAGCTCGCACCTCTCGATGCTGGTCGGACGGCACAAGGCGCGCGAGATGTTCTTCACGGGCGAAGTTGTCCCGGCCGACGAGCTGTACCGGCTTGGCGCGCTGCGCGCTGTCGTGCCCCATGCGGAGCTCATGCCCACGGCGCGAGCGCTCGCCGAGTCGCTGGCGGCCAAGAGCCCGATCGCCCTCCGCCTGGCCAAGGAAGCGATGAACCGCGTCGAGCATCTCCCGCTCAAAGAGGGCTACCGAACCGAGCAGGAGTACACCGGGCGTCTCCAGCGCTTCGAGGACGCGGCCGAAGCCCGACAGGCCTATCTCGAGAAGCGCGACCCCGACTGGAAATGGCGCTAGTCGTCGACGGTGATCGCCGACTCGGGGCAGTTCGCGGCGGCGGTGCGCGCTTGGTCGCGGAGGTGCTCGGGAACGTCGGCCGCGATCACCACGGAATGGCCGTCGTCGTCGGGTTCGAACACTTCCGGTGCGAGCGAGTAGCAGCGCCCATGACCCGTGCACGCGGCAGCGTCGACGGTCACCTTCATCAGCGGGGCACTCTACCGGCGTCGCTCTAGGGTCTGGCGATGGACGCGTGGGAGATCGCCGCCCGCCTCGGTGTCGAGGACACGATCGCTCGGTACGCGCGGTGCGCGGACAGCGGTCGGTCTGCTGAGCTCGCCGACCTCTTCACGAATGACGGCGTGCTGGTCGTCGCTGGCGACGAGCGGCGGGGCCGGACGGCGATCACCGACTACCTCGAAGGCAACAAGTCGAGCTTGGCGTCGAGCGCCTCGGGCGGCGGGCGCATCAGGCACCACGTGTCCTCGTTGCGCATCGACTTCCCGACCCACGAGGAGGCGCGCGCCACGAGCTATTTCCTCGCGGTCACGGCGGCCGGTCCCGATCACTGGGGTGTGTACCGTGACCAGCTCGTGCTCGACGGCGACCGATGGCGGTTCGCGCGACGCGAGGCGATCCCAGAGGGCTTCGCGTCTGGCGGCTGGCAGGGTACGGCGAATGCTGCGTCGCGCGACTAGCGCCGTTGCGCCACCAGGGCGCCGCCGTCGACCACCAGCGTCTCCCCGGTGATCCACGACGCAAGGTCGCTGGCGAGGAACAACACTGCGCCGGCAATGTCGATGGGCTCACCGAGCCGTTCGAGCGGCATCGTGGCGGCGACGAGATCCTCGGCCGGCTCCCACAGTGCGCGTGCGAAGTCGGTCTTCACGAGACCCGGCGCGATTGCATTCACGCGCACACCAGGTGCCAGCTCGGCAGCCAGCACCTTGGTGAGATGGACGAGCGCAGCCTTGGTCACGTTGTAGACGCCAATTCCCGAGTCGTGGCGCAGGCCACCGATCGAGACGACGTTGACGACCGAGCCACCCGCGTCGCGCATGCCCGCCCGCCACGCCTCCTGGGTCCACACCAGCGGGCCGCGCACGTTCACCTGGAACGTCTTGTCGTAGCGCGGTAGGTCGACATCGATGACCGGACCCATGTGCGGGTTCGTCGCGGCGTTGTTCACCAAGATGTCGATCGATCCGAACCGCTCGACCGTGGCCGCGACGCACGCAGCGGCTTGTTCAGGCTCACCCGCGTTCGCCGCGAACGTCTCGACCCGTCCAGGTCCTTTGATCGTCCCCGCGGCTTCGTCGAGCGCCTCCTGTTTGCGGGATGAAAGCATCACGTTGGCTCCCGCGCTCGCGAACGCGTCGCAGATCGCGAGCCCGATGCCGCGCGAGGCACCCGTGACCAGCGCGCTCTTGTCGGTGAGATCCAGTGTGGTCGCCACGGCGCACACGTTACGTGCATTGGCGCGACGTTCCCGTCGACGCTGGATCAGACGCGACCGTGCTTGACCAAGCGGAATCGGCGTCCGTCGTCGGCGTCGGTCACCGCATGCTCGTCGACCACTCGCGTGAGGATGGTCTCGGTGAACTCGTTGTCGACGGACGCCCCGGGTGTGCTGGCGAAGCCTTCGACGATCACCGCATTCGGTTCGGTGTGGAAGTCGATGGCCACGGTGCCGGCCGCGCCGGTCCCGATCAGCACGTGGCACAGCTCGTTGACCCCGATCCGGAGGTCGTCGATCTCCTCGTAGTTGAACCCGGCGCGACTCCCGGCGTCGGCGGCGGCCAGACGGGCCAATCGCAGGTACTCGGGGTTCGCCGGGACCACTAGCGTCACGCGCTGTTCGTGGTTCGCAGACATCCCGGCGAGAGAATACGACGTCGGACGGCGTTCGACCCCGACCGACGAACGGCGACCGACCGGTCGCGCCTGCTTCGGTGTCGTGGATGTGCTGATGGGTCCGATGTACCCGAACGATGAGCCCGCCAATCGCAATGGTGGATACCGGGGGGTTTCGTGCCCTCGGCGACGGGTATCCATCACCCATGAGCATCGAAGCGATCTCCAACGGGCAGGACGAGCAGGTCGAATTGGTACCGCGGGGGATGGTCTCGCCGCGCGTGTCGGAGCTTGTTGCGTGGGCGTCGATGGTGGACCCGGGCCGCGCTCCGTCAGCGCCCCGGCACGATCAGGCGCTCGAGGCCCTCGCTGAGGCCGCGGACGGCGATGGTGACCTCGTGCACCGGGCGTGGCTCGTCGCGCTGCGCGCATTGCGTGACGGCTCGGTCACCCGATCGTCGGTCAGCTTGCTGCGCGCGACGGCGGACAAGCTCTTGTCAACCGCTCATCGAGCGGGTTGATCGGAGCGTTCGAAGAAGTCCGAGAGGCCGGCCACGTCGAGGATGCGGCGCGTTCGGTCGTCCAGGCGATGCAGGACGAGCGAGGCGCCCTGCGCCTCGAGGTCGTGGTGTGCCTTGACGAGCACGCTGATCCCACTCGAATCGAGGAACGTGAGCCCGCCGAGGTCGAGGCGCACCATGTCGGGCTCCGCGGCGATTGCCTTCTCGCACTCGAGGCGGAGATCGGGTGCCGTCGCGAGATCGATGTCGCCGGCCACCACGATGACGATGGCGTCGCCGTCGTGAGCCGACTCGATGGAGAAGCCCCCGTCCCTCATGGCGGCGCAGGCTATCGGAAGCCTTCCCGAGGCGTGCCAGCCGTTCGGGCGACGTCGTTTCTGGTCCGTGCGGTACGGGTATGAAGGCCCCATGACAACAGCAACGAGGCATGGTCCTCGCGCGCTCTGGGTCGGGCTTCTCGCCGCGATCGCGGTCGTCTCGGTGGCCTGCGCGCCTCAGTTCCGAGCCGCGGACACGAAGGTGCTGCTCGTGGGCGACTCGTTGCTCGACAGATCGAGGCTGCCGGTGTCGGATGCCCTCACGGAGGCCGGATGGGACCCGCGTATCAAGGCGGATGGCGGCCGGAGCATCACCTTCTTCCAAGACAAAGTCCCGCTGTTCGCCGGGTCCACCCAGCCCGGCGTGATGGTCATCGAGCTGGGGACGAATGACTGCTCGCCGGTGCTGTGTGTGCCGCTCGGACCCGCCATCGACCAGATCATGGGCAGTGTGCCGTCCGACTACCCGGTGCTGTGGCTGAACGCGCAAACAGATGTTCCCGCTCCATTCAACGAGAACCGCGACTTCGTCAACGGCGAGCTCGAGGACGCCGACTCTCGCTGGCCGAACCTCTATCTCGTCGATCTCGACGGGCACTTCGCCGGGCACCCCGAATGGCATGAGGACGACGGGCTGCACTTCAACGAAGAGGGAAGGCACGAGTTCGCGCGCTTCCTCGTCGACGAGCTGGACCGTTTCAAGCCCTGACGCCGTACCGACGTCGCGTCGCTGCACCCGAACGTGCAGCGGCCCGGCTGGTGCGGGGGTCCAGCCGGGCCGCCGAGCCCGACCCTCAGGTCAGGCGCAAGGAGCTTCCGACCCGGCCGCGGGGCGATGACCAGATCACTGCTCCTCCCGAGGTTGGGCTGTTCGCCTCGGTTCTCTGCTCATGTTCCCGCTTGGCGCTGGGCCGAAACCCCGAATCTGCACCGGGAGCGAAGGGACGGGAACCGGCGCCCTACGAGCGGGCCCGCCGGCGGGCCCACCAGCCCCGCACCCCGCGTCTCCGTCGGGGGTGCCGCGGCCGCGCCCTCGGACGGGGCTCACGCTCCAGGGGCCCGACTTTGGTCACCCGGATGGCCATGAGCGCGACGTCGTCGGCCGGGCCGCTCTCGGGCAGGGTGTGCTCGAGGACGTGGTCGCTCAGGAGCTCGAGGTCTTCGGGCGCGCTCGTGAGTGCGTCCCGGAGGCGACTCAAGCCGACGTCGATCGACTCGGCTCGGCGCTCGATGAGCCCGTCGGTGTAGAACACCAGCACGTCACCCTCGCGCAGCCGGATGCTCCGCTCGCGGTACTTGGTGGTCGCGTCGGCACGGAGCGGTGGTCCGAGTGCTCCGCTGAGATAGCGCGCCTTGCCCGTGCGCCGCATGCGCAAGGTGGGCGGATGCCCGGCGCTCGCGAAGCGGAAGACACGGCTTCGCGGGTCGTACATCGCAACGGCCACCGTGGCCATGTCGGCATCGGGCAACGTGATCAACCACCGGTTGAGCTGTTCGAGGATCGCCCGAGGCCGAAGGCGATCGAGTGCGGCGAGCTGAGCTGCCGAGCGCAGCAGGCCCGTCGAGGAAGCAGCTTGCAGGCCGTGACCGACCACGTCACCGATCGCGAACAGCACGTTCCCGTCCGGCATGGCGAACACGTCGTACCAGTCGCCACCGACGCGCTCGCTCTCGCCAGGGAGGTACCGCACGGCCGTGGCCACGCCGGGAACCGACGGGACGTGTTGAGGAAGCAGACTCCGCTGCAAGGTCTCCGCGGTTGCGCGCTCGCGCTCGAACCGCTCTGCGTGTCGGAACGATGCCGCGGCCCTTCGAGCGAGCTCGTTGGCGATCGGGACGTCGTTGTCGCCGTAGCGCCGTTCCGACCATGCGTACATGAACGAAATGGTGCCGAACGCGTCACCGTTCTCGTCGATGAGCGGGGCGCAGAGGATGGACAGAACCCCGGCGCCGATGCCCGGGGTGGCGAAGTGATGGGTGCGGTCGCGCCGCACGTCGGGGATGAGCACCGGTTCCCCGGTGTCACACGCCTCGCGGTTCGGCGTTTGCAGTCCGGGTGGGAGGTCGTTCCATCGATCGATTGCCCGAAACGGCTCGGCCAGATCCGAGTCGGCTACTGCGAACTCTTCGAGCTCGAACCCGCCTTCGTCGTCCCGGAGGTGGAGGACGCACACATCCGCGAAGTTGGGAACGACATCCCGGACGAAGCGACGCATGCGCGCATCGACGTTGAGCTCGACGGCGATGAGCTCGCCTGCCCTCGCCAGCACGTCGAGCTGCTCCTGGGAGCGGAGCGCCTCCGCCTCGAGGCGCGCGGCCTCGATCACCTGGGCAAGGCGCCGCGCCAGCTCCTCGGCCAGGCCGAGATCGGAATGCCGGTACCGGCGCCCTGAGAGGGGCGTGTAGTTGAGAACCAGCAGGCCGATCACCTCGCCGCGAGTCTCGAGCGGGGCGACGATCGCTGACGTGGCGCCGTGCTCCTCGATGAGGCGGAGGTGCTCTTCGTTCTGGGCGAATCGCCGGTGCATGTCGGAGGGGACCTCCGCGAGGCGGACTGCCGATCCATCCGCCACCGCGGCGCGGCTGGCGGTGAGATCGAGCGGCCACCGGCGTTCGGCGTCCTGCAAGAGCGAGCGGGTCTCCTCGCTGGCGTGGCCCACCGCGACGCGCGGTTCGGCCGACGCGGTCTCGAACAGGTACAGCTGGCACGAGTCGGCGAACTCGGGGATGACGATCTGGACCGCCTCTTCGAGCGTTGCGTCGAGATCGCTCGTGCGGGCGAAGAGCTCGCTCGCCCGGGCAATGAGGAGTGCGGCGGTCTCCTGGCGCTTTCGGACGGTGAGGTCGACGAACACCGCGCCGAGTCCGAGCACGTCGCCGCTCGCCGGCCTGACCGGGTAGCACGACACGAGGTAGTGGCGCTCGAACCACTTCGTTCCGGGCACCCACCCGCTCACCTCCACGTCGACCACCGACTCTTGGGTGGCGATCACGTGCTCGAAGGTGGCCCTCACCTGATCCCACAGGTCGGGCAGCACGTCGGCGATCGGTTTGCCGAGATGCTGGGGGATCGGGAGCCCATCCATGGCCGAGAAACGACCGTTGACACGCACGAATCGAAGCTCGTTGTCGAAGAACGCGAAGGCGAACGGGGAGTGCTCCAGCAGCGTGTCGAGTCGGGCGACGGTCTCTTCGAGCGTTCGTCGGGTGTGTTGCTCCAGCTCCAGCAGACGCTCGCGTTCCTGCTCGACGGCTTTGCGCTCATGTACGTCGATCGCAACGCCGATCCAGCGAGCGTTCTGAAGGTCGGCGACCCGCGAGCCGCGCCCCTCGACCCATCGGATCGTTCCGTCGGGGAGCACGACGCGGTGCTCCATCTCGATCTGCGTGTCGTTATGCACCGCGGTGCGGATCGTCTTGACGACGAGCTCCCGATCCTCTGGGTGCACGTGCTCGATGTACGCGGCGAAGCTTCCCGGGAACGAACCCGGCACGACTCCGAACAGCAGCGAGAGCTCGGGCGACCATCGGACGTTGTCCGACTCGGGCTGCCACTCCCAAGTGCCCATGCGCCCGGCTTCGAGCGCGAGTCGCAGGTGGGTCTCGCTGGTGCGCAGCTCGTGCTCCACCCGCTGGCGGGCGAGAGCCGCGCCGAGGATATTCGCGACGTTGCGCAGGAAGTTGACGTCGTCGTTGGTGAAGTCGCCGGGCCGAGAGCTGTGCGCCGAGAGCACGCCGACGGATCCGTGCTCGTTGCGGATCGGTGCACATGAGCTGGAGCGGATCTTGCGCGTCCCCTCGGGTTCGCCGGACTCGGAGCGGCGATGCTCGACCCAGTCGTCGATCACGATCGGCTCGGCCAAGACGATCGTGTCCCGTGCAAGCCCGAGAAGCTCTTCGTCGCTCCCGGAGCGGGTGAGCCGGGTCCGGCGCGGCCCACGGCTCGCGACCACGCGAAGATCGTGCTCCGGGGTCATCTCCAGCACCATTGCGCTGTCGAGCGCGAGCGCATCGGTGACGAGCCGCGCCGCGTCCGCGGCGAGGTCGCGGAAGTCGCGCCCGGTCAAGGCTGCCCGACCCAGGTCGGCGATCGCCGCACGTTGGCGGGTTCGCTGCTCGAGGTCGGCCCGCACCGTCCGCTGGTCGGTGACATCGTGGGCCGAGACGAGGAAGCCGAGCAGCTCGCCATCCGGCCCGAAGCGTGGATGACCGCGCTCGGCCACCGTTCGGTACTGACCGTCGACCCGCCGCACTGCGTACTCCGTCCCGTACGCCGCGCGCTCCTCGACCGCTCGTCGGTACCCGTCGCGTACACGGCGCTCGTCGTCGGGGTGGATGCCTTCGGCCCAACCGGCACCGAGCTCCTCGACGAGCGGACGACCGCGGAACGCGAGCCACGCCCGGTTGCACCACGTGCACGTCGTGGCGTCGGGCGCGGTCGTCCGTACCATCACCGGGGCGTCGTCGAGTGCCGCGGAGAGATCCCCGTCCACCTCGAAGCGATCGCGTGCGGAGGTGCCGCGACGACGCAGCCTCATGACGGGCCGCCCGCCGAGGGAGTCAGCTCAGTTCTCGATCCTGAACAGCTCGGTGAGCCCGGTGATCTCGAACACCCGCCGAACCGGCTCCTGCAAGTTGCAGAGCATGATGGTGTCACCCTGTTGATCCTTCAGCCGCTTGACAACGCCTACGAGCACCCCGAGTCCCGACGAGTCGATGAAGCTCATCGCTTCGAGGTCGAGCACGATCGTACGGGCACCGCGCTCCAAGCAGTCGTGGAGCTCGGTGCGCAGCCGCGGCGACGTCGCCACGTCGATCTCACCGTGCACCGTCACGATCCATTCGTCATCGCCTGCACCGGTCGTGGTCTCGAAGTCAACGGTGGCAAGCGTCTCGCTCTCGGGTTCGTGTGCTGGTGCGCTCATGGAGCCTCCTCGATGCTCGACCTCATCCGGACGCGCTCAACACCGTGCGCGCGTGCACTCCCAATGTGTTCAAGCTCCGGGTGAGCAGCCGTGACACGTGCATCTGGCTGATCCCGATCTGTTCGGCGATCTCGGCCTGCGTGAGCCCTTCGAAGAAGCGGAGATACACGATCTGACGCTCACGCTCGGGCAGTGACGCCATGAGCTGCTCGACCGCGAGACGCTCGTCGGCACCCTCGAGCTCGGGATCTTCGTCGCCGATCGTGGCGATCGTGGACTCCTCGGCGTCGGGGCGCTGGTAGTCGAGCGACGTGAGTCGGTACAACGTCCCTGCTTCCATCGCCTCGAGCACGTCGTCGTCGCGGACGCCGGCGTGCGTGGCGACTTCCGCAGTCGTCGGCGTGCGTCCGAGGTCCTGGTGGAGGGCTGCCACGATCCCTCGCAGCTGGAGATGCAGCTCCTGCACCCGGCGTGGGACACGGACCGCCCAGCCCTTGTCACGGAAGTGACGCTTGAGCTCACCGAGGATGGTCGGCGTGGCGAAGGACGTGAACTGAACGCCACGGGCCGGGTCGAACCGCTCGACGGCCTTGAGCAAGCCCACCAGTGCGACTTGGCGCAGGTCGTCGAGGGGCTCGCCGCGATCGGAGAACCGGGCCGCGAGCGCTTCCGCGAGCCGCATGTGATCGCGGACCAGGTCGTTGCGCAGCTCGCGGTCGCCCGATCGACGGTAGTGCTCGAACCGTTCGAGCATCTCGGCCTGCTCTTCCGGCGTTCTCATCGGGTCATGGCTCCCGTATGGCTCCGGTGGACGAAGAAGTGCAGCTCGTCACCGCAGAGGTCGAGCTCGTAGGCGTCGGCCAACGCGGTGACGATGGTCGCCGAGAGCTCGGTCATCGCCGGCCAGGTGCCGGTTCGAGCCTTCGTCGCACCTCGCGCGACCACACCCGCATCGGTTCGGGTGAACGACAGGTGCAGGGCGTGATCGGTTGCGACCATCATCGTGTGGCAGAGCTCATCGACGGCGAGGCGGAAGTCTTCGGTCTCCTCACAGTCCAGCCCTGCCCGTGCGGCGGCATCAGCGGCGACGAGGCGGACCGACCGCAGGTACCTGGAGTACGGCGGTATGACCATGACGAGCTCGTCACCGAGATCTCCGAACGAATCCCAGGTCACCATATCCCCCTCCTGCCGGGGAAATCCCGACCGATCCTGGCTTCTGGAGTCACCCGCGACCAATGAAACCCGCCAAACACACTGGCATCTCTTCCCGCTCCGGGTGGCGGCGAAACCCGCGGCGGCCCGAGATTCCGGCGTTTCGGGGTGCCCCTGGCGGGGTACCTAACCTACGTGCCCACCGCAACGCAGGTTCGGGGCCGCCGGGCATTTGCCGGGGCGCTCCGGTGGACCCAGCTGGCCCTGTGCCGAGGTCAGACCGAGCTCTTCTTCCCCCCGTTCCACGAACGCCCTGAGCGGCGGGCGAGGCGGGAGCACCAGGCGCGCGCCGTCTGCGCCGCGTGTCCCGTGCTCGAGCCATGCCGAGGGTGGGCGCGCGAGAACCACGAGTACGGCTTCTGGGGCGGCGAGAGCGAAGAGGAGCGCGCCGAAGCCGGGTATCGCGCGGCGATCTCTGGCGGCGAACAGATCGACTGGTCAGCGGCCGAGTGGACCGGCGCCGTGCCGGTTCGTCAGGCGGTGTGACGGCGATGGCGGCGCTGTCCGTGGACTCCATGCAGCGCGCGTCGTCGCGTGCGCAGGTGATCGGCAGGGTCGGCAGAGACAACGCCGAATGGCTGCTCGGGCTGCTCCGCGAGCTCGAAGGTGACGTCACGCTCGACTGTCGGCACTCGTCGTTCGTGGACTCGGCTGCCTTGATGGTGCTCGTCGATTTCGACGAGTTCCTGCGAAGTCGGGGCAACAGCTTGACGATCTGCGGTGTGCCCGACGGCGCTGCCGCGGCTATCCCGACGGCGGCGTCGGTGATCGCCCGTGGTTCTTCGCCCACCGCAGCGTCAAGCTGATTCGCGGGCCCGCGTGCACGACCTTCGGCACGCCGTGCTCCCACGCCAGCTGACACCGACCACCCATCACGAGCAGGTCGCCCGAGCCAGGTCGTAGGTCGCGCGAGCGGCCGCCTCCGAGAGGGCGAACGAGGAACGGGCGAGTTGCGCCGAGCGTCACGATCGCGATGAGCGTGTTGTCGAGTCGTCGCAGCTCGCGATCTCGATGGAACGCCACGCTGTCGCTGCCGTCGCGGTAGTAGTTGAGCCCGAAGCCGCCGAGCTCCACGTCGTAGTGCTCGGTCAGTGCGGCGCGGATCTGACCGAATGCGTCGTGCGGGAGCTCGTGCTCGCGGCGATACCACCGCGAGAGTCGGGGGTCGTCGACCATGCGGTCGTACATCCACCGCCGGCCGTGTCTCCAGTCGACGCAATCCACCAACGCGTCGAGCAGTGTGTCGGCCCCGTGAAGCCACGCGCGCGCGAGGTCGATCCACGAGCCGGCACCGAGATCGATGCGCTCGATCGCGGCCGAGTCGTCGACGCGAGGCTCGGTTGCGCCGAGGAGCGTGCCCTGGAGAGCGACCACCCGGTGAGCCTATCGAACGTGCGTTCGATCAGCCAGACTTCTCCTCCGTCTGATCAGTCAGCTCGGGCTCGACCAGCACCTTGCCCGTCGCCCGGCGCTCACCGACCTCGCGCAGCGCCTCGGCGGCCTGCTCGAGCGGATACGCGCTCGAGATGTGCGGGTGGATGCGCCCGGCGGCGAAGTGGGCGAGCAGCTCCTCGCGATCGCGCCGAGCGGCCTCGGGTGCCTTCTGGGCGAAGCTGAGGAACTCGAACCCCATGATGACCATCCCCTTGAGCAGCACCAGGTTCAGCGGGATGCGCGGGATCTCGCCCGAGGCGAACCCCACGGTCACGAACCGGCCGCCGAAGCGCGTGGAGCGCAGCGCCTGCTCGGCGTACGGGCCGCCGACCGGGTCGATGACCACGTCGGCGCCGCCATCGGTGAGCTCACGCAGGCGGGTCTTGAGGTCTTCGGTGTCGTAGTTCACGACCGCGTCGGCGCCGCGTTCGCGGCAGACGCGCAGCTTGTCATCCGACGAGGCTGCTGCGAGCACCTTCGCTCCGAGCAGCCGCGCCACCTCGACCGACGCGAGCCCGACGCCGCCGGCCGCGCCCAGCACGGCCACCCACTCGCCGGGCTGTACGTCGGCGACGCTGCGAAGGGAGTGGTACGCGGTGAAGTAGACGACACCGAACGCCGCCGCCGCGCGCAGATCGACGCCATCGGGCACCGGCGAGAGCGACGTGGCCGGCATCGCGATCTGCTCGGCGAACGCGCCCATCAGGCCGGTCCCCATGACCCGGTCGCCCACCGAGACGTCTCGCACGTCGCTGCCGACCGCGCTCACTTCGCCCGCGAACTCGCTCCCCGGCGTGAACGGGACCGGAGCGGAGATCTGGTACAGGTCCTGGACCAGCAGCACGTCGGGGAAGTTGACCGCGGCCGCGTGCACGTCGACGAGCGCGTCGTTCGGACCGAGCGCGGGCGCGGGCACGTCTTCGACCACGAGGTTTTCGAGCGGCCCGTACGCGTTGCACCTCAGTGCCCTCATCGCGCTCTCACACCGATGGTTTTGGCGTCGCTGACTGTCGGTATGCGACAGCTCTCGACGCCAAAAAGCGAGGGGTTGGTCAACGACCGTTGAGGTGGTACAGGTCGACTGCGTTGCCGCAGATCATCTTGTACTTCTCGTCCTCGGGCACGCCGCCCATCGACTCCTCGATGATGCGCCGGCTGTACGGCCAGTCGTGCCGGTGGTGCGGGTAGTCGGTCGACCACATCATGTTGTCGATCCCGATCCAGTGCCTCACCGCCACCGCGAACGGCTCGCGGATGAAGGTGACCTTCCAGTTCCGCCGGAAGTATTCGCTCGGCAGCGTCTTGAGACCTGAGCCGGTCCACGTGCGGTTGCGCCACCAGTGGTCGTCCATGTGCTCGAGGAAGTTCGGGACCCAGCCGGCGCCCACCTCCGCGGCGACCATCTGGAGGCCGGGGAAGCGGTCGAACATCTCCGAGTAGATGAGCTTGGAGATCCAGTCGGATGCACCGGCGACCGCGCCACCCATCGTCTTGAGGTCCGGCAGGCGCGTCAGGAACTCCGGCACGCGCGGGCCGTCGGCCGATCGAGCCTCGCCCTTCTGGCGTCCACCAGCGAGACCGAAGCCCACGTGGATGTGGATCGGCATCTGCTCTTCCTCGGCGGCGGCCCAGTAGGGGTCGTCGTCGTCCGAGACGTCGGGGTTGCCCGACGGCCACGCCGACAGGATCATGCCGCGGTACCCGAGCTTCTTCGCCTCGCGCAGCTTCGCGACGGACGTGGCCACGTCGACGCACGGAGTCTGGTACAGACCGATGAGCCGGGCCGGGTCGTTGGCCATGAACTCGTCGTGCATCCATTGGTTGTACGCGTCCACGCCAGCGAGGTGGTACTCATCGTCGGGCTGACCCATGAAGGTATTCATCGTGCGCTGCGACGGGTAGAGCACCTCGGCGTCCACCCCGTCGATGTCCTGCTCCTCGAGACGCGCCTTGCCGTCGAACGCGCCGGCGCGGATGTTGTCGTACGACGAGCCGTACCACTCGAGATCCTCGTAGCGCTTGCCCCACTCACCGGCGTTCGTCACGAGGCCGATGGCCATCGGCGGCGCGCCGGGCACGAGCTCCCACGCATCGCCACCCTTCGGGTCCTTCACGAGCTTGGGCATGATGTCGTGGAACTTCTTCGGGAGGTACTTCTCCCACATGTCCGGCGACTCCAGCGCGTGCCCGTCGGTGGAGACGACCTTGTAGTCGATGGTCTTGGCTGTCGCCATCGTGGAACCTCCAGCTCAATCCGCGGGGACGTCGGTCAGCGTGACGAACCCATTGTTGAATGCTTCCACATCGTCGGCCGGATCTTCGAGGGTCGAGTCGCAATGAACCGCCTCCGCTTGGAGTACGGCGTTGACGTCGTCGCCGGCGGTGGCGATTGGCACTTCCACCACGCCACGCGCCTCTGCCGGCACGACCACGGTGACCTTCACCTTTGGTTGGTCGAGGAGCCCTTCGACGATCGCGTCGATGCCCTCCGCGTGCACGCCGTCGTCGTTGGGCGAGCGCGGCGACGACCAAGCGGCGTTGCGGCATCGGTGCTCCTGAATCGGCGGCGGGCGATTCTCGCATAGGACGCTGACGCCGGCCGAGGCCCTACCTGCTGGGTTGGAGCGGAGTTGGCTACAGGGTGCTGCAGGCCGGCGTGGACGTCACGTGCCGTCACTCGCCGTGTAGTTGATCGTGAAGCCGTTCGTGGCGACGGGCGCGCTCCGGAGGAACCTCGCCGTGACCATTGCGGCGATGTTCGCTTCCACGGCCTGGCCTGATGGCGATCTTTCGAGGACGGGCCAGGGCGCATGAATCCTGCCGGCGCATACGCTGCGCCGATGTTGGACCCGGCGATCCCCGTCGATGTCGACGACGTCACGCCCGAGTGGCTGGGTGCCGCGCTCGGA
Source organism: Acidimicrobiia bacterium (assembly GCA_040881685.1). Lineage (NCBI taxonomy): Bacteria > Bacillati > Actinomycetota > Acidimicrobiia > Acidimicrobiia bacterium. Next base: position 19,865 of record JBBECS010000006.1, read on the forward strand.
GCGGGTGTGACCGGGGTCGAGGTCCTCGATCGCCACTCCGGCACCACCGGACGCGCCCGGGTGGGCGTGACGTACGCGGCCGGTGATGACGGCGCGTTCCCGCCGTCGCTCTTCGTGAAGCTCCCGCCGTTCGACGAAGCGCAGCGCAAGTTCGTGGACATGGCCGGGCTCGGCGTGGCCGAGGCGCTCTTCTACCGTGACCTCGCGCAGGAGATCGTGCTGCGCATCCCTGCTGTGCACTACGCGGCCGTCGACGATGACGGGCGCTACGTGATGGTGATCGAAGACCTCGCGGCGGTCGGTTGCCGCTTCCCGCGTCCCGGCGACGACGACGTGGCCGAATGGGGTGGCTCGCTCGTCGAAGAGCTCGCACGGCTGCACGCGCCGTTCTGGGACAGCCCGCGCCTGCAACAGGGAGGCGACCTCGTGTGGGTCACGAACGGCGGGCGAACCGGTCGCAACGTGCCCAAGGGCAGTGGCGGTGGCTACATCGGTCTCGCGCTCGAGCAGTTCGGCGACGAGATGGGGAGCGCGTTTCGCCGCCTCGCCGAGCTCTACATGGCGAATGCGGCTCGGATCATGGAAGACGTGCTGGACGAGGGAACGCCGACGCTGATCCACGGCGACCCGCACCTCGGCAACCTGTTCATTGACGGCACGAAGGTCGGCTTCCTGGACTGGGCGATGCTCGACCGTCGCACCGGGATGCGCGACGTGTCGTACGTGCTCTGCAACTCGATCCCGGCGGAGATCCGGCGCGGGCACGAGAAGGAATGGGTCGCGCGCTACCTCGCCACACTTGCCGAGGGCGGCGTTGTCCTCGACGCCGACACGGCGTGGGAGCAGTACCGGTTGTACGCGACCTACTCGTGGGTGTCGGCCACGTCCACGGCGGCCGTCGGCAACCGGTGGCAGGCGGCGAAGATCGGCCAGGGCGGCATGCGTCGCGCAACCGCGTCGATCGAGGACCTCGATACCGTCACGATCCTCGAAGACCGCTTAGGGGTGTGAACCCGAGCAATGCCGCGATGGTCGGTGCCCACGAGCGGGCGTCGAAGCCGCCGACCGTCACTCGGGAGTCGATGTCATGCACCGCTGGGTGCGAGCCGAGGACGGCGCCGAGCTGGAGTGCGGAGCGCGGGCTGCCGTGCATGCCGGGTTCGCTGCCGACGCCGGTGAAGCACATCCAGCGTCCGGGCTCGGCCCACGCGATGCGAACTCCGGGCGACAACACCCGCCATCCGTCGACGCCGGGCGCGTCCCGCAGCACGCGGTCCGCGTCGGGATGGTCGCCGTAGACGAGTGCGGCCGTGCCCTCGGGGAACCACTCGAGTCCCGTGCCGTCGAGCGCGTCGGTGAGGTCGACCGGCTCGTCGATCGTCACGGGCTCCATGGAGTGGTCGCTCACCACGATCGTGACCGTGTCAGCCGCACGCGCTTCGATCGCGGCGCGGATCTCCGCCAACGACGCGTCCACAGCGCGGTACACGTCGCGGGCGCCACGCGCGTCTGGACCGTGCACATGGCCGGCGGTGTCGGGACTGTTGAGATGGGCCACCACCAGGTCGGCGTCGCCCGCGAGCGCTCCGAGGATCTGCGGGAGCGTGACCGTGTCGTCGAGGTAGCCGTGCGCGTCGAGCGCCACGCCATCGGGGACCACGCCGTTGTGCGGCCAGTGCTCGCTCGCGCCGCGACCACCCATCACACCGACGAGCTCCTGGTCGCCGACCACGAGCGCGGAGCGGCGGTCGGCCGCGGTCGCGGCTTCGAACAGGGTGGGCCCGCTCGGCCCGAGCTGCGCCGCGGGCCGGAACCGGCCGTCGTCACCGCGCACGTGGTTGCCGACGATCCCGTGCCGCGCCGGCTCCACCCCGGTGGCGAACGTCGCGTGGTTGGCGTACGTGCTCGCTGGCAGGACGGCCTCGACCGTTCGCGGCGCCGTGCCGGACGCGCCCGCCCACTCCAACAACGTGGGGGTGAGGTCGGCCCCGACCACCGCCGGCGGCAACCCGTCCAGCACGAGGAACACCACTCGGGTGGGCAGCTCGGAGCGCGGCGTCATCAATACGGTCGATTCCGCTCCGGCGTCCCGGCCATCCGGCCACGCCTCCGCTTCATCTCCATGACTTCGCAGGCTAGAACGGTCGGCGAATGGCGCTGACCCGTGAGCACATCGACCTCTACAGCCCGGATGGCTACGTCGACGCGCCGCCGCACGAGGTGTTCGCGTACCTGCGGCGCGAGTGCCCGGTGTTCCGCCAGGAGATGCCCGATGGCACCTGGTACTGGGCGGTTCTGAAGCACGCCGACGTCGTGGAGGTGTCGCGTAGCCCGCTCGTGTTCTCGGCCGAGGTGGGCGGCGTGGTCCTCGAGGACCAGCCGCCCGAACAGCTCGAGCAGACCAAGAACATGCTGTTGATGATGGATCCGCCTCGCCACAGCGAGCTGCGCAAGAACGTGTATCCGCATTTCCGGCCGCGCCAGATCGGCCAGCTCGAGGAGCGGATCCGCACGATCTGCCGCGACCTGGTGGCCAAGGGCCTGGAGGCGGGCGAGGTCGAGTTCGTGCACGACCTCGCGGCGCTCGTGCCGTCGGAGGTCTTCGGCGAGATGATGGGCATCCCGCCCGAGGACCGGCCTCAGATCAACCGGTGGGCCGAGATGATGACCGGGGGCCAAGACCCCGAGGTGAATCCCGGCGGCTATGCAGCGGAGAGCGGCAACGACGGCTCGGTGAGCATGGCGATGTACGGGATGGAGTTCGCCAAGGCGCGACGCGGCCGAGACCGTGACGACCTCGGCGACCTGCTCCTCGCGACCGAGGTGAACGGGCAGCCGATGACCGATCTCGAGTTCGGGTACTTCTTCGTCCAGCTCGTCACCGCCGGCAACGACACGACCCGCACGATGATCTCGTCAGGACTGCTCGCGCTGCTCGAGCATCCCGACCAGCTCGAACGGCTGCGCGCCGACCGCTCGCTCGTCCCGTCTGCGCTCGAGGAGATCCTGCGCTACGCGAACCCCCTCCATTACTTCCGTCGCACCGCGACGGCCGACGCCACCGTGCGGGGTCAGGAGATCAAGACGGGCGAGAAGCTCGCAATGATCTACACGTCGGCGAACCGCGACGAGGACGTGTTCGATGCGCCGGACAGCTTCGACATCGGGCGGACCCCGAACACCCAGTTGTCGTTCGGCATCGGCGAGCACTACTGCCTCGGTGTGCATCTCGCGCGGCTCGAAGGTCGCGTGTGGCTCGAGGAGCTGCTCGACAGCGGCGCCACGGTCGAGCTCATCGGAGAGCCGCGCCGGCAACGCTCGAACCTCAACAACGCGCTGAAGTCGCTGCCGGTTCGCCTGCGCAGGTGAGCGAACGCGTCGACGCGGTCGTGCTCGGTTTGGGCGTGGGGGGCGAACGGGTCGGTGGTCGCTTGGCCGAGGCCGGTTGGTCCGTCGTCGGGATCGAGCGTGACCTCGTCGGCGGCGAGTGTCCCTACTGGGGCTGCATTCCCACGAAGATGATCGTGCGCGCCGCCAACCTGCTCGCCGAAGGCCGGCGCATCCCTGGCGTGGCGGGCACGAGCACGGTCACACCCGATTGGTCGCCGGTCGCGGCACGCATCCGGTCGGAAGCCACCGACAGCTGGGACGACCGCGTGGCGGTCGAACGATTCGAGCACCAGGGCGGCCGATTCGTCCGGGGTGCGGGGCGCTTCGAAGCGCCGAACGTAGTGACCGTCGGTGACCAGACCTTCGAGGCGACCCGAGCCGTCGTGATCGCGACCGGCTCCGCCGCGGTGATCCCTCCGATCCCCGGGATCGCCGACGTGGAGCCCTGGACGAACCGCGAGGCCGTCATGACCGAGACGTTGCCCGCGTCGCTCGTCGTCCTCGGTGGCGGCGCGATCGGGCTCGAGCTCGCGCAGGCGTTTGCGCGCTTTGGTGTTGCGGTCACGGTGGTCGAGGGAGAGCACCGGCTGCTCGGACGCGAAGAGCCCGAGGTCTGCGACCTCATCAACGAGGTGCTCGCCAAGGAGGGACTCGAGCTGCGGACTGGCGTCTCCGCCGATGCGGTCCGGCGCGCTGACGGGCAGACCGTGGTGGAGCTCTCGGACGGCACCGAGGTCTCCGGTGAGCGGCTGCTGGTGGCGACCGGTCGGCGGGCCGATCTGGCGGCGTTTGGCGCGAGCAAGGCCGGGCTCGACGAGTCGGCGCACTTCGCCGAGGTCGATGACCACCTGCGCGCGGGAGAAGGTATCTGGGCCGTCGGCGACGTCACCGGCAAGGGCATGTTCACCCATATCGCCGTGTACCAGGCCGACATCGCGGTTGCCGACATGCTCGGCGAAGATCACGCGCCTGCCGACTACCACGCACTTCCGCGCGTGACGTTCACCGACCCCGAGGTCGGCTCGGTCGGCCTGAGTGAAGCCGACGCGCGTCGCGCGGGCATCCGCGTGCGCGCCGGGACCGCATCCGTCCCCTCATCGGCGCGTGGTTGGATGCACAAGGTCGGCAACGAGGGCGTGATCAAGCTGGTCGAGGACGCTGACCGTGGCGTGCTCGTAGGCGCGACGTCGGCCGGACCGTGGGGCGGCGAAGTGCTCGGCCTGCTCGCGCTCGCCGTGCAAGCGAAGATCCCGACCCAAGACCTCCGCGGGATGATCTACGCCTACCCCACCTTCCACAGAGGCATCGAAGACGCACTGAGAGATCTCGCCAGCGCTTGAACCGCTTTGGCGTCGCAACTGTCGGATACCGACAGCTATCGACGCCAAAACCTTCAGAATTGGGGGAGCCAGGGTTTGGTGGCCTCGAGGAGCTCGTCGGTCATCGACACGACGTCGTCGTACGGGAGGGAGCCGGCGACCGGGTCGGCGAGCATGGCTTCGAGCACCTTCGTGCGATCGCCGGTCACGGCGGCCTCGACGGTGAGCTCTTCCGCGGCAGCCACGCGGCGGAGCTGCTCGCCGAGCACGGACGGCACCTGCACCTGGTCGCGCGGCCGAACCTTCCCGCCTTCGGCCATCCCGATGCTCTCCACGATCACGTCGTGCGCGAGGTTCTCGACCTGGCCCTGGTTCGGCAGGTTCACGGGCAGCGGGAGCGGGACGCCCGTGATCAGCGAGTCGATGAGCTCGGCGACGAGCTCACCTGACGGAAAGGTCGTGATCTCGTCGTTGGCGAGCAGCCCGTCGACGTACGCGTCGTCGTCCTCTTTGTCGGCCATGTGGCCGTCCAGCCCGTAGTGGAAGACGTCCACGTCTTGGAAGCCGGCGAAGAACTCGACGACGTGCACGTCTGACGATCCCGGCATCACGCCGAAGCGGCGGAACAGCTCGAGCTTGACGGCGTTGCCCGCGATCACGTCGGCCTTCGTCCATTCGGGGCCGTCGGAGACCTTGCGGTAGTGCATGCCGGCGGGCGGCGTCATCCACACGGGCTCACGCTGCTTGTCTTCGTCGTCGCACAGCTCCCGGAGCTGTGCGAAGCCATCCTCCTTGCCGCCTTTCCCCAACCGCATCTCGGTGACGAGGGGGAGGTGGTTCACGCCGGCGACGACGGGATCGACGGCGCGCAGGTCGGTGTCGAGCAGCAGGCTCATCACGAACTTGCAGCCGACCATCTCGTTGCACAGCCCGACCGTCTGCACGCCGGTCTCGCGGGTGACGGATCGGCAGAGCGCGGAGAGCGGGTTGGTCACGTTGAGCAGCAGCGCGTCGGGGACGCGGCGCTCGATGGCGCGTGCGATGTCGAGCAGCACCGGCACGCTGCGCAGCGCCCGAGAGATTCCGCCTGGCCCCACACTGTCGCCGACCGTCTGGTCAACGCCGTACTTGGACGGGATGTCGAGGTCGTGCTTCATGCTGGCGAAGCCACCGACGGAGAACGCGGTGATCACGAAGTCGGCGTCGTCGATCGCGGCGTCGAGATCCGTGGTCGCGGTCACCGAGAGCCCGATGCCGGGCCGGTTCTGCTTGATGTGTGCCGCAACGTCGAGCATGCGCGGCAGAGCAGACTCGCTGAGGTCCATGAGCACCACGTCGGCGTCGTGGAGTGACGGCGTGTTGGCGAAGTCGCACAGCAACCGCGGCGTCCAGTGCGTGCTCCCCCCACCAATGATCGTGATCCGCGGCGTCACCTTCGGAGCCTACGCAGCGCCCAAGGCGAGCGTCCGTGGCGCAGGTATCCTGCGCCGCAGCGAGCCGGGGCCCGAGCGGCCCGGCCCACAAGGCCAGGAGCGGGAATTTGGACGTGAGGTCGATCGAAGACGTGGCGCCGGTCGTCGAGCACAACGGGACGGTTCCGGTGTGGTGGCTCGTGAACCCGCGCGAGATGAAGGACATCACCGACGGCGGGTACCTCGAGCTGGCCAACGAGTTCGAGGTGAAGGGCGGCGAGCAGGTCTTCCCGCACACGCATCCGACGCACGAGTTCTATTACGTCACCTCGGGCCGCGGCATGATGACGATCGACGGCGAAGAGCGTGAGGTCTCACAAGGAGACTTGATCTACATCCCGCCCGACAAGGTGCACAGCCTGCGCCCGATCAGTGACCACGCGCCGATCCACTGCTTCTGCTTCGCCGTCGGGTGCAAGGACGCCGGCGAGATCGACTACGCGACGCACTAGCTCCGGAACTAGCCGAGAGCGCCGGATTCTCTGAGCGACGCGACGCGCGCTTCGTCGTAGCCGAGCACCCGGGCGAGCACGTCGTCGGTGTGCTCACCGACGGTCGGCGCGTGCTCGGGCACCGGTTGCTCGTCGTCGATCACCTTGATCGGGATGGGGAGCTCGTCCGCGCCGAGGCGGTCTTGGGAGATCCAGGGCAGGCGCGCTTGAAACTGCGGATCGGCGGCGATCGTCTTGGGTGTGTTGACCGGCGCGATCGGCGTGTTGACCTCGTTCGAGAACGCGATCCACTCGTCGCTCGTCTTGGTCTTGAAGATGTCGCGCAGCTCGCCTTGGAGCTCGCGGTTGTTGCGTGCGTGGTCGGCGTACTGCTCTCCCGGCCAACGCTCGAACAGATCGGCTCGCCCGACGCCGCGACAGAAGTTCTCCCAGAACTCGCGTTCTGACGCCATGAACAGCACATGGCCGTCGGCGGTGTCGTAGATCTGGTACCGGACCCCCTCGCGCATCCCGGCGGTGCCGGGCGCGCGCCGCTCGAAGTTGTCGGTCGGGTTGCCCGTGACCTCTGACTCCGGCCGCTCGTACGCCCGCCACGTCTCGCTCCGGTACCAGTCCATGTACGCCGCGGCGTCGGACTGCGCGATCTCCATCCGACAGCCCTCGCCCGTCGCCCGGGCGCGCACGATGCCGGCCAGGATGCCGAACGCGCCGAACAACGGGCCCGCATGAATCCCCATCGACGGGTGCTCAGGCATGTAACAGAAGCCCTCGTCGTCGTACGCGGGCTCCACGAGCCCGGCCCACGTGTCGTACGCGATGCCGTGACTCGGCATGTCCTTGTAGGGGCCGGTCATGCCGTAGCCCGAGATCGTGCAGAACACGATGCGGGGGTTGACCTCGCGCAGGCGCTCGTACCCGAGCCCGCGCTTCTCGAGCGCTCCCGGCCGCATCGCCTCGACCACTGCGTCGGCGCTGCGCACGAGGTCGAGGTACACCTCGACCGCTTCGGGGGTGCGCAGGTCGAGCGCGAGGCTGTGCTTGCCCCGGTTGATGTGGAGGTGCATCAGCGAGACGCCCTCCACGATCGGCCACGTCATCCGGCGCACGTAGTCGCCCTGAGGCGGCTCGACCTTGATCACCTCGGCGCCGAGATCGGCAAGGTGCAACGTGATCGCGGCCGGCCCGAGCAGCGAGCTCTCGATGACCCGGACGCCCCCCAGCAGTCCTGTCATGCGCGGTCGGCTACGGCGCCGGCGGCGCGAGCGTGGTCGTGGGTGCCGGTGGTGCCGGCGTCACCGTGAGCTTCATGTCCATGCCCGGGTGCAGCGTGCACACGATCTTGTAGGCGCCCGGTAGAACCATCACGTGCTTGAACTTCCCGCTCGCGAACTTCTTCGACTTGAACTTCTCGGGGTTCTCCTTGCCCGAGACCACGTCGTGGATGGCCGTGCCGACCCACTTCCACTTCACGGTGTCGCCGACGAGGACCGTGACCTTCTTGGGCTTGAAGTAGTTGTCCCCGACCTTGACCTTCTTGACTGCACCGGCAGGGTCCGTAGGTGTCTGCGCTCCGGACGGAAGGATCGCGAGCGTTCCCAGCGCCAGCATGAGCAGAGCGGCTGCTGCAATCCTGCGGAACGCCTTCACCGGACACCATCCTTCTTCATCTTCGGGGTGACGCGTCGGGGGTGACGGGACGCTACCGATCGCGCCTTGGTGGTCTCCAACTGTGCCGCTTGGCTCTGCCCAGGAAACGCCCAGGGGCCGCTCTGGTGTTCCGTGACGCAGGCCACAGGCCCGGCGTCGGCGCACTACGGTCGAGGGCGTGGGCGCCGTGTCGAGCCGCACCGCGACCGACCCCGCGGCGGCGGGTTTTCGTCCGCGCTGGGGCCGCATCGCGCTCCTCGCCATCACCGGCATCTGCCTCTATGTGTTCGCTCCGAGCCTGGCCGAGGTGTTCGAGGCCTGGGACCGGCTCGGTGAGGTCCACCCGCTCGCGGTCATCGCAGTGGTTGCGTGCGAAGCCGCGAGCTTTCTGTGCGTGTGGATGCTCCAGCGCATCTCGATCGGGACCACCCAGTGGTTCTCCGTGGCCATGTCCCAGCTCGCCGGGAACGCGTTCAATCGCGTGACGCCCGGCGGCGGTGCCACCGGTACCGCGCTCCAAGCGCGCATGCTGGGCGATGCGGGCATTCCCACGACCAGGGCTGCAACCGCGCTGACCGTCCAGTCGCTCCTCATCACCGCCGCGGTCGCAGCGATGCCGCTCCTGTCGCTCCCTGCCATCATCATCGCGGGCATCGACGTGCCCGGTGACCTCGCCGACGGCGCATGGTTCGGCGCGGGGCTCTTCCTGGTGATGCTCGTGCTCGGCGCGCTGCTCCTCGGCTCGCGGCAGTTCGCCTGCCGACTCGGGAGCACGATCGAGAAGGTCGCCAACGCGTTCCCGCGCGAGACACCACTCAAAGGACTCGGCGAGCGCATCCTGCGCGAGCGCGACGAGATCCGCCGCACGATGGGCGAGCGCTGGCCGGCCGCGCGCGGCGCGGCGGTGGGGCGCTGGGCCTTCGAGTACTTCGCGCTGTTGGTGACGCTCTATGCGATTGGTGCGACTCCCGACCCGTGGCTCGTGTTGCTCGCCTTCGTCTTCGCCTCGGCGCTCGGGATGATCCCGTTCACGCCGGGTGGTCTCGGGTTCGTCGAGGCCGGGCTCACCGGCGCGCTCGCGCTTGCAGGCGTGAGCGCGGAGGAGGCAGTGCTCGGCACCTTGGTGTTCCGGCTCGTGTCGTTCTGGTTGCCGCTCCCGGTGGGGGCGGTGGCGGGCTACCTGTTCCGCCGCCGCTACCCGAGCAAGCGCTCCGCGAAAGCGCGCGCTGCACCGGCCTGAGCGTGCCGGTTACTGCGTGCGGAGGCTCGATTCCACGGCGGCTTGGAAGTCGAGCTTGGCGTCGCCCTGCACCTCCACCACCACGGTGTGCAGCGTGCCGGTGAAGGGGAACGGTGGGCGGTAGCGCGGTGTGACCGCGGACCCGGCGTCTTGCCCGCACGTCAAGCCGGCGTCGGTGATCGAGAAGCGCACCGGTGTGAAGCGCGCGATCTCGCCTTGGGCAACGGTGGCACCGTTCACCTTGAGGCGTGCGTTCCCTCCCTTGAACCGCCCTTCGCTGTCGAACTCGAAGCCGAGCTCGCAGGGTCCGGTGGGGATCGGCGCGTCGGCGATGAGGTGATCCTCCGAACGGCCGAGGAAGTTGTGCACGTACTGGAGACGGCCGTCGGCGACGAACAGGCTGTAGCCACCGAGGATCGATCCCATCGCGAGGAGCGCGCCCTCAGCACCACCCTCTGGGATCTGCACCGACGCGGTGATCGTGTGCGATCGGCCCTTCACGTCGACCGCGACCTCTTCGGGCACGCGCCCGCTTCTCGGCCGGTACACGAAGCGCGAGCGTTCGGGGATGCCGGTCGGTGGTGGATCCATCATCGCCATGCCCGGCCGGTTGTCGAGCGGCAGCACCTTGTAACGCTCGGCCTCGCGCCACCACAGGTCGACGAGCTCCTGCACCTTCTCCGGTTGCTCGTCTGCGAGGTCGTTGCACTCCGAGAAGTCCTCGGCCACGTGGAACAGCTCCCACACATCGTCCTCGAAGGGAATGTCGGGATTGTCGTCGGGCGAGTACATCGCACCCAACGGCTTGAACACGACGGCCTTCCAACCCTGGTGGTGGATGGCACGCGAGCCCAGCATCTCGAAGTACTGCGTTTCGCGCGTGGGTGCTGACGCGTCGGCGAACGTGGCGGTGATGCTTGCACCCTCGTGCGGACGCTGCTCGATGCCACCGATGGTCGCGGGCGCGTCGATCCCGCACGCGTCGAGGATCGTGGGCGTGACGTCGATCGCGTGCACGAACTGGCGCCGTACCTCGCCGCGCGCGGCGACACCTGCGGGCCAGTGCACGATGCAGGGGTCGGCGATACCGCCCTCGTGCGTCTCGCGCTTCCAGCGCCGCAGCGGCGTGTTGCCCGCCATGGTCCAGCCCCACGGGTAGTTGTTGTGCATGGTGGGGCCGCCGATCTCGTCGACGCGGGCCACCATCTCCTTCACTCCAGCCATGGCCATGTTCCACGAGCGCGCGTCGTTGATCGAACCGTGCGCACCGCCTTCGGAGCTTGCGCCGTTGTCGGACACGAGGATCACCAGCGTGTTGTCGAGCTCGCCGAGCTCTTCGATGAAGTCGACCACGCGGCCGATCTGGGCATCGGCGTGCGACAGGTAGCCGGAGAACGCCTCCATGAAGCGCGCCGCGAGTCGCTGCTCGTCGGTCGAGAGCGAGTCCCACGCCGGCACCCAATCCGGTCGGGGCGAGAGCTGCGTGCCCTCGGGGATGACGCCGTTCGTCACCTGGCGCGCGAACGTGGCCTCGCGCCACACGTCCCATCCCGCGTCGAAGTGCCCTCGGTAGCGCTCGATCCACTCGGCTGGCGCGTGGTGCGGTGAGTGGCACGCGCCCGTCGCGAAGTAGAGGAAGAACTGCTTTTCGGCGTCGACCGCGCGCAGATCGGTGAGGAACTCGATCGCGTGGTCGGCGAGGTCCACGGTGAGGTGGTAGTCGTCCCGATAGGGAGCCTCGACGAAGTGGTTGTCGTGCGCGAGCGCGGGCGAGAACTGATGTGTCTCGCCGCCGAAGAAGCCATACCAGCGCTCGAACCCGCGTCCGAGGGGCCAGCGCGCGCGCGATCCACCCAGATGGGCTTCTTCATGGGGAGTGAGGTGCCACTTCCCGCATGCGTAGGCGGCGTAGCCGGCGTCGCGCAGGATCTCGGGGAGAAAGCCGCAGGTCTTGGGGATGCGCCCCGAGTAGCCGGGAAAGCCGCGAGCGAGATCCGTGATGCGACCCATGCCGACGGAGTGATGGTTGCGGCCGGTCATCAGGCACGCCCGGGTCGGCGAGCACAGCGCGGTCGTGTGGAAGTTGGCGTAGCGCAGACCGCCGGACGCGAGCCGATCAAAGTTGGGCGTGCTCAGGTCGGAGCCGAAGCACCCGAGCTGGGCGAAGCCAACGTCGTCGAGCACGAACAGCGCGACGTTCGGCGATCCGGCCGGCGGACGTGGTTCTGGCGGCCAATACGGCTCCGAGTCGCGCCAGTCGCGGCCGACCTTGCCCTTGAAGTCCGCTGGCTCCACGCGGACTTCCTACACCAGGTCCCAGCCGCAATGCAGGGCGTCGGGGTGGCGGAGCACGCCGCCGCGTGGCTCGGATCCTTCGGGATCGGAGAGGTGGAGTCCGGGGAGACGCTCGAGCACGACGGTGAGCGCGGTGAGCAGCTCGCGACGCGCGAGGTGCGACCCCGGGCAGAACTTCGGTCCGAAGCCGAACGTGAGAAGGTCGCCGGGCGGGCGCTCGGGGTCAAACGTGTCGGGGTCTTCCTCGAACACGCGCGGATCGCGGTTGGCCGACGCCAACCCGAACAGCATGATCGTGCCGGCGGGGATGTCGGCACCGGCGTGGCGCGCGTCTTTGGCTGCGAGGCGCGGCAACGTGGGGAGCGGCCCTTCCCACCTCAGGAGCTCGTGCACGATGCCGGCGCGCAGAGACTCTTCCTCGCGCGCCCGCTCGAGCAGCTCGGGTCGCTCGAGCAGCGTCCAGAGCATGTTGGCCATCGCGTGCGACGTGGTGGTGGCACCCACGGCGAAGAGCAGCCGGATGGTGGCGCAGATCTCGTCGTCGGACAGCTTCTCGCCACCGAGCTCGGTTGCCGCCAGCTCGGAGAGGAGGTCGTCGCCCGGGTTGGCGCGTCGCTCGTCGAGCAACGGTCCCAGTGCTTCGGAGAACTCGTTCGCGGCGCCGACCGCGCCCTCGGGGTCGCTAGGAAAGCTGAGCATGAGATCGGCCCACTCGCGCATCTGCTGATCGGCGCGCCGCGGTACCCCGAGCTTGCGGGTGATCGCCGCGAACGGGAGCACGGTGGTGAGCTCGGCGACGAGGTCGGCGTGACCCCAGTCGGCGAACTTGTTGACGACTTCATGGGCAAGGGGAACGAGTGCTTCCTCGTCGAACTGCGACACGGCGCGCGAGCGGAACGCGGGCGTGGCCAGCTTGCGGTGCAGGTCGTGCTCGCGGCCGTTCATGCTGATGAACGTGCGACCCACGACGGGCTCGATCGCCGACTCGTAGAAGTCGCCGCCCGGGAACTTCTGGTCGTCGCGGAACGCCTCGTGCACGTCCTCGAAGCGTGTGAACAGCACGGCGTCGCCCCCGTGGAACCGAACCGGCGCCACGCGCTGGCTCTCGCGCAACGACGCCAGCGTCTCGTGGAGCTCCGCTCCCTGGAGGGGATCGCTGCCGAAGTCCACCCTCGACAAGTCCACGCTGGTCATGGAAGGCCCGGACGGCTCGTCATGCGATCACGCCTGCTTCGCGAAGGCGGAGGAGGGCCTGCTGGTCCAGGCCGAGATCGGCGCGCAGCACGGCGTCGGTGTGCTCGGCCACATTTGGAGGCCGGACATCCGGACCATCCATGACCTTCGACATCTTCACCGGGTTCCCCGGGATCAACACCGGATCCAGCACTTCTCCCGGCGATGAATCTGTTCGCTCGAGCTCGACGAGCATGCGGTGCGAGGCGACGTGCGGATCGGCGATCACCTCGGGCGCGGAGTAGCACGGCCCGGCGGCAAGGCCGGCGTCGCTCAACGCCGCGCAGGCCTCGAGCTTCGTCATGTCACCGGCCCACGTGGCGACCGCGGGGCGGATCACGTCGTCGAGGTGCTCGACCCAGCCCGAACGCGTTGCGAAGCGCTCGTCGTCGACCCATTCGGGATGCCCGACGAGCTCGGCGAGCCTCTTGAACTGATGCTCGCGGCCGACCTGGAGGATGAACCAGCCATCGCTCGCTTCGAACCCGTCCATGATGAGGTTGGCGCGCTGCTCGCGCAGGCCCATCGACCAGAAGTTCGTGACGAGATCGGTCATCGCGACCATCGAGTCGAGCATCGCGACATCCACGTGCTGGCCTTCACCTGTCGCATCTCGATGTCTGAGTGCGGCGAGCACACCGATCACACCGAAGAGGGAGGTGCCGATGTCGCCAAGCGCTCCTGCAGGTGCCGGCACGGGCGGTTGACCCGGAGGACGCTTGTACTCGTAGATGCCCGACATCGCCTCGACGACCGGCGCGTACGCGGGCCATCCCGAATACTGGCTGGGCGCGTTGCCGAAGCCCGAGACAGAGAGATAGATGACACGGGGTGCTGCCGCGGCGACGTCCGCGTATCCGAGCCCCAAGCGGTCCATGGTGCCGGCCTTGAAGTTCTCCGCGACCACATCGAACTTCGGGCACAGCTGGAGAAAGAGCGAGCGCCCCTCCGGCTGCTTGAGGTCGATGCCGATGCTGCGCTTGTTCAGGTTGTTGCGCAGGAACGTGGCCCCCGCCGGCCGGCCCGTGGAGTCGGTCATCGCCGGGAGCGCGCCCCGACCTGACTCACCCTCGGTCGGGTGCTCGACCTTCACGACATCGGCGCCGAGTCGTGCGAGCAGCTGCGTGCCGTAGGGGAGCGCCTGCATCTGCTCCGCCGCGAGGATGCGGACCCCGTCGAGCGGCTTCCCGTACCCGGCCGCGTCGGGGTTGCGCACCTCCTCCAGCCTCATGCACTGATTATGGTCCCCCGCGGCTTTCTGAAGTCTCCCCAGGCTTTCTGAAGGAGTAGGGACGTGCGGGTTCGTGTGCTCATCGCAGCGCTGGTGATCGTGCTGCTCGCAGCATGCGGTGGCACGGACGGCGACAAGCACACGAAGAAGAAGCGCTCAGCGACGACTACCACCACCCTGGCGGCCGCCACCACGACGACCACGACCACCACCACTCCAGCGGTGGGCTTCGCGACCCCGGAGGACGCGATCCGGGCGTACGTGGAGGCGCAGGGAAACCAGTACGCCGGCGACTGTGCCGGCACCGATCTCGAGACGGACGTGGGGAAGTGGTGCTCCGTCGTGCGCGCGAACGACGGTACGAACGCGACCTACGGCATCGGTCCGGCGTTCGCCGAGTTCGCGGAGGAGCTCACGCTCGTCAACGGACCTGGCGGCTGGACCGTGACCTCCTCCGCGCCCGTCCCGGGGATCTAGCCGGACCAGCCCGCTATCCGGACATTTCTTCCATAGCCTTGGCCGCGCGCTTCTCCATCTCGTCGGGCGGCACGTCTTCGACGTGCGTCATGATGTTCCAGCTATGTCCGAACGGGTCCTTGAAGGATCCGGAGCGGTCGCCGTAGAACTTGTCCTCGACGGGCTGGATCTCGGTCGCGCCTTCCTTGATCGCCTTGGCGAACACGGCGTCGACGCTCTCGACGTAGAGGCAGATCGACACCGGCGTGCCGCCGAGCTTCTTCGGGCTCAGGTGCCCGATGTCCTCGAACTCGTCGGCGAGCATGATCACCGCGTCACCGATCTCGATCTCGGCGTGGCCGACCGTGCCGCCGGGACCTTCCATGCGCACGCGCTCGGTGGCACTGAGGACGCTCGTATACCAGTCGAGCGCCTTCGCGGCGCCGTCGATCGCGAGATAGGGGATGACCCGGGGGTATCCCTCGGGAATCGGATGTACGGCCATGGCGAGCCTCCTCGTGCCAGATGGGGTGGGGGAACGTACGTTCGGGAACCTAACCCCCGCACCACGTGCTTGGCAAGAGCGCGTTCTCCGCGAAGGGAGGTGGGGTCCTTGAGGCCCGGTGTTGCGGGTGAGGCTGGCCTCGAAGTCCGGAGACCGGAACCCGCCCATTGCTGCCGCTCGCCCTCCCGTGCGTCATGGCGGACCCCGATCGCCGGGCCCGACGCGGTCGGGTGGGACGAGCTCCCACTGTTGCGGGCTGCCGGTGGCTTTCCAGCCTCGGTTGGTCTTGAGGTCGTGGTGGTACCAGCAGATCCGCCAGAGGTTGTCGACCTCGGTGCGGCCGCCTTCGCTGAGCGGCACGACGTGGTCGGTCTCGAGGAGGAAGTCGCGGTCGCACCCCTCGACGCCGCACACCGGATACTGCTGGTCGAGCCAGGCGACGAGCCACGGCGGGTAGTAGCGCCGGCCTGACGAGTAGTCGGGCAGCGCCGACGACTCGGCCGGAACCTCGCGGACCTTGGCGGCGGCCAGCATCCGTGTACCGATGGCGACCGGGATGGGCCCAACGCCGGGGATCTCGCACCGTTCGCCGGGCGACGCGTAGCCGCGCTCGGCGAGCGCTGCGCTCATCACCAAGGTCGCACCGGTGGCCTTGCGCGGCCCGCGGGTGATCAGCGCGTACAGCGCGTCAGCGGCGTAGGCGTCACGCGATTCGCGGCAGCCCGCGGCGCGCGCTTCGCGGAAGATCAAGTCGGTCTCGGCATCGATCGCCGCGTTGACCTCGGCGCCCTTGTCTGGCGACATCCGCCACATGCCACACGTCGCGCTGTCGGGATCGATCCAGGTGCGCAATGAGCGGGTGTCGTGAAGGCGCTGGGCCCACGCGGCGTCGTCGGCCTCTGCCCCGGCGCGAACGCGACGGCACCGGTCCTTCAAGCCCTTGAGCGAGGTGCGCTGCGCGGCGGCCACAAGCTCGGCTTCGGCGCTCGGGTCCTTGCGCGCGGCGCCGGTGATCTCGTGCGCCTGGACGTCGGAGAGCTTTCCGGCGCGGAATGCTGCGTTCGTGGCGGGGAGCGCGGCGAGGTCTTCCGCCGTCTCGAGCGCTCGGAACGCCGCGGCCACCGGCAGTCCCACCTTGCGGGCCAACCAGTCGCCCGCTGAGCGCGCTCCGCTCTCGCGGTACGCACCGGTCTCGTCGACCCGCTGGGCTGCGAGGGCGGCGCCGGCCGCGCCCAGGTGCTGCACCTTGGCGAACCGCTCCACCAGTCGCACCGCGCCCCGGGCATCGAGGAGCCGCGGCTCGAGGCCCCGCACGACCTCCTCGATGGCGGCGATGTGAGCGTCGAGTTCCTTGAACATGGCACCTCCCCGCGGACGGGTGGTCACGGACCGGGGGAAGTGAAGGGAAGTGGGACGCTCGAAAAGCACCCTATCGAACATATGTTCGGTCTGTCAAGTCCAGAAGGCCGGATCTGGGGGATTGGCAGCTTCCTAGCGATCAGGCGGAAATCTGCCACCGGACCCAGGCCCGGTCTCCAATGGAGGGCTGGCCCTACTCGTTGGTGATGGTGAAGGTGGCGCTGGCCTCGGCGGTGTTCCCGGCCCGGTCGGTGGCGACGGCGCGGACTGTGTAGTCGCCGTCGGCCGGGAAGTCCTTGGCGGCGAACGCGAAGGACCAGTCGGTGGTGCCGTCGCCGGGGAGGAGGATCTCGGTGGAGCTGTTGAAGGCGGTGCCGTCCCAGTAGTTGCCGCTGTTGTCGTCCCGGATGCTGACCGCCATGGACGCGACGCCCGACCCGGTGTCGGCCGCGGTACCGCAGATCCGCGAGCTGCAGCCGGCATCCCAGGCCGCGGTGTCGTAGATCCCGCTCTCTTCGGGGAACGCGATCTCAACGGTCGGCTGTGTGTTGTCGATGGTGAAGGCCGTCGTCGCCTCGGCGGTCAGTCCCGCGTTGTCGGTGGCGACGGCGCGCACGGTGTAGTCGCCGTCGGCGGGGAAGTTGGCGGCCGGAAACGCGAGGGCCCAGTTCGTGGTGCCGGTGGCGGGCACGAGGACCTCGGTGTTGCTCGCGAATGCCGCGCCGTCCCAATAGTTGCCAATCGCGTTGCGGATGCTGAGCGAGACCGACGCCAGGCCGGAGCCGGTGTCGGCGGCCGTGCCGCAGATCTGATCGAAGCAGCCGGCGGTCCATCCCGCGTCGTCGTAGGCCCCGTCGCTTCCGGGGAAGGCGATCGCGACCGTGGGCTGCACGGTGTCGAGGGTGAACGTGGTGGTGGCGTCGGCGGTCAGGCCGACGTTGTCCGTGGCGACGGCGCGGACGGTGTAGATGCCGTCGCTCGCGAAGTTCGTGGCGCGGAACGAGCGCGCCCAGCTGGTGGTGCCCCTGGCGCGGAGGAGGACCTCGGTGTTGCTGGCGAAAGCGGTGCCGTTCCAGTAGTTGCCGTTCGGGGCGCGGATGCTGACCGCCACGGACTCGACGCCGGTGCCGGCGTCGGCCGCGGTGCCGCAGATCTGGCCGGCGCATCCGCTGCTCCAACCGGCGGAGGAATACGCCCCACCGGCAACAGGGAACGTGATCGCGACGGTCGGTGCCGTGGTGTCGACCACAACCGTGTTGCTCTTCGCGCTCTCGGCGCCGCCCCACAGTCCCTGGTGCGGCTCGACGGAGTACTGCCAGCTGCCGTCCGGCGCGCTCGTCTCCGTACAGGTGGTAGCGACGACGGCGTCGCAATCCGCGCCGATCGCCCTCGCCGCGCCGCTCGTCGCGTTGTAGGCGCGGACTACGTAGGCGGCAACGCCGGTGCCGTCCGGGAGCGTGGTCGCGGTCCATGCCACCGTGACGCTGGCTCCGCCCGCGTTCGTCGCGGTCGGGGTGTTGCCCACCGGAAGCGTGGCGGCCCGAGCGCCGGACACGCCGCCCGTTGCGGTCGTGGCGGTCCAGGCGGCGAGGACGACCGTCGTCAGCGCGACCGACGCCACCGAGCCGACGAGGAGCGCGAGGGGGATCAGCCGGCGCTTCATCGGGCCGCCTGTCGCGCGCGCCGGCGGAGCGCGAGCCCGAGCGCAACGAGCGCGCTCCCCGCAAGGAGCGGTCCCTCGATCGAGCCGCCGGTGGTGGGCAGCGTGCTCGACCCCGCGACCGCTTCGACAATGGTGCCGGTGAAAGCGACGGTGAACGTCGCGCCCTGGCAGGCATCGCCCGCGTTGCGGTCGAGGTGAACCTGGAGCGGCACGCCAGCCGTCGCTCCCGGCTCGACCACGACATCCCTGCTCGATCTGGTCACGTTCAGCATCGACGCGGGACAGGCGCCCGCTTCAGCCGGTGTCGCGTCGACCGAGGTCACCCGAATCGCGAACGGGAACGGGTTCGTGACCTTGGCGACGAGCGTCACCGTGCCACCGGGGTACAAGCCGTCGACCTCACCGCTGATCGGGACGCTGTCAGCGCTGACGGAGGCGCTCGCGGGCGCGCCGAACGCAGCCGCGGCGAGCACGGCAACGAACAGAGAACCGGCGAGTCGCATGACGGCGCGCATGAGTGACACGTCCTCGGTGCGGCGGCCGCGTGACCGGTCACCCGGCCACGCGCACCGACCGAACGGTCAGTCCTGCGAGCCGCTCAACGTGATCGACACGTTGAACGTGACGCCCTGACAGCCGTTGGGCGCGCCGCTCGCCAGGCTCACCACGTCGGCGATCGAGAGCTGGCCGCTCGTCGAGTTCGCCGCCACCTTGAGACTCCGGCCCGAGGCGTTGCCGACCGTCGCGTTGCTGGCCGGGCAGCCCGTCGAGTCCGACGACGTCACTGTGCCCGCCGTCATGGACGTGAACGTCACGGCGTATGGGTTCGAGTTGGTGAGCGTGAAGTACAGGTCGCCGCCGGTGAATCCCGGGTAGAGATCCGCAGCTCCCGTGCTCGCGTTCACCGTGATCGTGTGAGCCGTGAGGGCCTTCGCCTGGCCGGTCCCGGTCCCCGACGCGCTCCAGAGCGCGATCGCGACACCGGTTCCAGTGGCAAGGGCCAGTACGACCGCGACGAGTGCAGCCTTGCGCTTGCGGGACATTGTTTCCTGCCTCCCTGTTGAGCCGCGCCCCCGCCCCCGGATGCCCGGTTTTCTCAGGAAGAGGAATCGGCGCCCTGCGATGGCGTCTTGAGGCCGTTGTTGGGTTCTGTTGGCCGAGGGTTGGCCTGGGATTGGCCTGGCATGGAGGGCCGGCAAAGGCCGGCGGGCCCTGCCCCGGCGAGTCGAGCGCGGCGTGGACGCGAGCGAGCCGTTTCATTTCGAGGCGGGAGGCGTCCAACGCCGGTCCCGATCCGCAGCGCGCCGACTACGGAACGTTCATGACCTTCAATGATCCCGACGGCAACGGCTGGCTGGTGCAGGAGGTCGGGCGGAAGGACTGAGGGATACGAGTGCCGAGATTGGGTATCGCGAGGGGACGCAAGAGAGAGGAGTTGACGATGCCTGTCACCACTGTGCTCGCCGTGGTCTCGGTCTCCGATCCCGACAAGTCGCAGCGCTTCTACGAGCGCCTCTTCGGACGACCGGCCGACACCAACCCGATGGGAGTCCTCCTCGAGTGGAAGGTCACCGACGACGGCTGGCTCCAGGTGTTCCAGGACGCAGAGCGCGCCGGTACCTCGTACCTCACGCTAGGCGTCGACGGCCTCGACGAGCAGATCGCCGAGCTCGCGGCTCGCGACCTCACGCTCGAGGAGATCGAAGCCGACCCTCCGATGCGGCTCGCGCAGATCAAGGACCCCGACGGCAACCTCATCACGTTCGGGCAGAAGCTCAAGGGTCACTAGCTGTAGCCCCGGCGCGTCGCACCACCACCGGGCAGAATCACGGGCCATCCGACGCCGGAGGGATGCCCGTGTCCGTGCAGGAGCAGGTGCAAGCGATCGTCGACGACGCGCTCGGCACGTTCGGGATCTATGCGCGCAACCTCGGCACGAGCGAGACCGTGGATGTGAACGCCGATCGAGTGATGAACACCGAGAGCGCCGCGAAGGTCTTCATCCTCTTGTATTACCGGCAGCTCGTGGCGTCCGGGGCCTGCAATCCGGCCCAGCGCGTCGCGCTCACCGACGACGATCGGTACTGGGGCACTGGCGTGCTCCGCTACCTCGGCGCCGGGATCCAGCCGACGCTCGACGATCTGGCGTGGTTGATGATCATCGTGTCCGACAACGTCGCGACGGCAATGCTGCTGCAGCAGATCGGCGATCAGAACACCGTCAACGCGGCGATGAAGGAGCTCGGGCTCGAGTCGGCGCAGCTGAACCCGTCGATCACCGTCGAGAATGCGATGGCCGGCGAGGCGTTCGCAACGGCGACGCCGCGCGATCTCGCGGAGGCGTTCACATTCCTCGACGAGCCCGCGAAGGCGATCCTGTTCCGGCAGCAGAACCAGATCTCACTTCCGCGTCGGCTTCCCCACGCGGCCGACGCGAGCGACGTCGACATCGAGATGCCGCTGCGCGTCTACAACAAGCCCGGGAACGGCATGGGCACGTGCACCGACTCGGGCCTCTTCGAGACGCCCAACGCGTCGTGGATCGTGGCCGCCATGGCGGCCGACCAGACCGACCTCGCGAGTCGTCCCGACGACGCCGCGCCGCTTGCCTTCAGCCGCATCGGCGAGCTGCTCTTCGACGCCTGGGGTCGGTCGCCCTAAGGTCGGGCGACGAGAAGCGATGAGAGAGGGGACCCGAATGGCGTACGGGATCGTGAACTACTTCAAGGGCGGCACCAAGGCGCAGTACGACGCGACCGCGGAGAAGGTGCACCCAGGGTCCAGCGGCTTGCCGCCCGGGCAGACGCACCGCAGCGCGGGTGAGACCGGCGACGGGTTCATGGTGTGCGCGACGTGGGAGTCCAAGGCGGCCTGGGAGAAGTTCCGCGACGGGACGCTCCTCCCCGCGTTCGGCGACCTCGGCGACAAGGGCCTCCCGGGCCCGCCCCAGATGTGGGCGTTCGAGGTCCAGAACGAGGCGCACACCTAGCCGCCAAGAAGAGAGAGTGACGCCAGTGTCATAGAATCCCTGGGCCCACCAGCGACAGGAAGAGTGGATGCAAGGGATTCTGAGTGCCGCCGGCTACGTCCCCTATTGGCGGCTCGACCGGGGACAGATCAAAGAGACCTTCGGCGCCGGCGGCGGCAAGGGTGAACGGGCGGTCGCCTCCTACGACGAGGACACCACCACCATGGGTGTGGAGGCGTCGCGTCTGGCGCTGAAGTCGGCCGGAGGGGTCACGCCGCGGGCGGTCACCTTCTCTACTGCTGAGCCGGCGTACCTCGACAAGACGAACGCCACCGCCATCCACGCCGCGCTACGTCTCGACTCCGACGTGCTCGCGTTCGACGCGATGGGCTCGGTGCGTTCGGGCATCGGCGCACTGCTCGCGGGACTGTCCACGCCCGGCCCTGCGCTCGTGGTGAGCAGCGACCTGCGTGGCGGCATGCCGACCAGCGCCGACGAGTCGGCCGGCGGCGACGGCGCCGCCGCGCTGCTCGTGGGCTCCGACGCCGCGGGCGCAGTGATCGCCGAGCTCATCGGCATCGGCACCGCCACCGAAGAGTTCATCGACCACTGGCGCCTCCCGGGCGAGAAGCGCTCGAAGAGCTGGGAGGAGCGCTACGGCGAGACGAAGTACCTCCCGCTCGGCGACCAGGCGTTCACCGCGGGGCTGAAGAACGCGGAGATCTCGGCCGGTGACGTGGACCACCTCATCGTGACGGGCCCGCACGCACGGGCGGTGCGGGCAATCACGCCGCGCCTCGGTGTCGACAAGGAGAAGGTGGTCGACGCGCTCGACGCCACGGTCGGCTGGACCGGCACCGCGCACCCGGCGCTGCTGCTCACGAGCGTGCTCGAGAACGCCGAGCCCGGGAAGGTGATCGCCGTCCTCTCTCTTGCCGACGGCGCCGACGCGCTGATCTTCCGCACCACCGACGCCATCAAGAAGTGGAAGCCGGCGCGCACGATCGCCACGCAGATCGCGGCGTCGGGCCAAGTGGCTTACGGCAAGTACCTGTCGTGGCGCGACTGGGTGCAGGTGGAAGGGCCCCGGCGGCCCGAGCCGTCGCGCATCTCGGCCGCGGCCGCAGGCCGTCGCACCGAGTGGAAGTACGCGTTCGTGGGGTCGAAGGACGCTGAGGGCGAGATCCACGCACCACCGCACCAGGCCGACGCCGAGGCCGTGCCGATGTCCGACGTGGAGGGGACGATCTCCACCTTCACGATCGACCGGATCGCCTACTCGCCGAGCCCGCCGATCGTCTACGCCGTCGTCGACTTCGACAACGGCACCCGCTCCGCGTTGGAGCTCTGCGACGTCGACGCCTCGCAGCTGAAGATGGGCGACCGGCTCGAGCTGACCTTCCGCAAGCTCTTCACGAGCGACGGCATCCACAACTACTTCTGGAAGGCCCGCCCCATCCGCGGCGGGTGACACACTGGTTATGGGTCTAGGTACATAAGGAGCGCCATCGTGGGTTCGCACGGCATCAAGGACCAGGTCGCCATCGTCGGCATGGGCTGCACGAAGTTCGGCGAGCAGTGGGACAAGGGCACCGACGAGCTCCTGCTGTGGTCCACCAAGGAGGCGTTCGACTCCGTCGGGCTCTCGAAGGACGACATCGACGCGTTCTGGCTCGGCACTGCGATGGGCAGCGGCGCGCAGACGCTCTCCCGCCCGCTCCAGATGCGAAAGCCCGTCACCCGGGTCGAGAACTACTGCGCCACCGGCTCCGAGGCGCTGCGCAACGCGTCGTACGCCGTGGCCTCGGGTGCGTACGACGTGGCGATGGCCGTGGGCGTCGAGAAGGTGAAGGACCCCGGCTACCAGGGCCTCGCCAGCGGCGGCGGCCCGTCCACCGACGGCACCAACCGCACGCTCGCCGCGGCGGCGATGTACGCCATGTGCGCGCCGGCCTACGGCAAGAAGTACGGCGTGAGCGACGAGCAGATGCGTGAGGTGCTCGCCCGCATCGCATGGAAGAACCACCAGAACGGTGCGCGCAACGAGCGGGCGCAGTTCCGCAAGGAAGTGTCGATGGACACGATCTGCTCGGCGCCGCTCATGGCCGGTGGCCTGGGTGTGTACGACTGCTCGGGTGTGGCCGACGGCAGCGCCGCGGCGATCGTCGTGCGGGCCGAGGACGCGCACAAGTACACGGATAAGCCGCTGTACATCAAGGGGATCCAGTTCATCGCCGGTGACGCGACCGGCAACAGCGACCCCGACTACGACTACACGCACTTCCCGGAGATCGAGCAGTGCGGCAACGACGCGTACGAGCAGGCCGGCGTGACTGACCCGCGCTCACAGATCGCGATGGCCGAGGTGCACGACTGCTTCACCCCGGCCGAGCTGCTCATCTACGAGGACCTCGGCTTCGC